>JBBTEI010000139.1:0-29165 GCA_038042405.1 Pseudomonadota bacterium | reverse complement strand
GCGTGATGGTGATCTGCCATGAAAAGGGCGATGATACCGCATCACGACTCAAGCATAATTTTGGCATGGGGAAACCTGAAGGCTATCGCAAAGCGATCCGCCTGATGCAGCTTGCGGATAGATTCGGCATCGCGATTGTGACGCTTGTCGATACGTCGGGTGCGTTTCCCGGAATTCAAGCCGAAGAGCGTGGGCAGGCCGAAGCTATCGCGCGTTCAACGCAAGCTATGCTTGAAGTTGGTGTGCCGGTGATTGCGGCGGTGGTTGGCGAAGGCGGGTCAGGTGGAGCTGTGGCTTTGGCGGCCGCCAACCATGTATTGATGTTTGAACATGCTGTTTATTCGGTCATTTCGCCAGAGGGCTGTGCTTCGATTTTGTGGCGCACCGGGGACAAGGCGGCCGAAGCTGCCGAGGCGATGCAAATCACGGCAATGCACCTCAAACAGCTCGGCGTAATTGATAGAATTGTGGTTGAACCAGTGGGAGGTGCCCACCGTGAACCCGATGCCGCGATTAAGACGCTTGGAAATGCGATTACCGAGTCACTGCAAAGCCTTGGTACGCTCTCACGCGAGGCCCTCAAAGCAGATCGACGGAAAAAGTTTCTCGGGATAGGTACGCTTTAACGCCCGATTCTCCGCTCTTGTCGAATAACTGGATACGCGGTACCCTTTCCCGTCATATGCGTAGGGAGAGTAACCCATGAAAAAAATATTTATGATCGGTGTGGCCGCTATTGCGATTGGTGCCAAAGCACCAAAGCCGCTGCCATCGGCCCAGCCAATTACGGCGGGCGACCGAACCGTAGGTGCAAAGGCGCATCCTCAAATTCTGGAGGAATTTGGCGGCGTTTATGAAAGCAAGCAGGCTGCTTACGTAACCAAGGTTGGACGCAGGATTGCGCTTCGGTCAGGACTTTCGAATGCCGAGGGCGATTTTACGATATCACTGCTTAATTCATCGGTGAACAATGCCTTCGCGATTCCGGGTGGCTATGTTTATGTCACGCGGCAGTTGCTTGCCTTGATGAATAGCGAGGCCGAACTGGCATCAGTGCTTGGCCATGAGGTTGGCCATGTGGCAGCGCGCCATTCAAAGCAACGCGAAAAACGGGCGCGTGTTGGTGGTCTCGGCGCAATTTTGGCTACGGTTGCGGGCAGCGTTCTGTTGGGAGATACGGGAGCCAAGCTTGGGCAGCAGCTTGGTGGAACGCTTGCGCAAAGTTATGTCCTTGGGTTTTCGCGTGCCCAAGAATATGAGGCTGATGACCTCGGCGTCTCCTATCTGGCTAAAACGGGTTACGATCCTTTCGCAGCGTCTTCGATGTTAGCATCGCTTGCGGCTCAAACATCGCTTGATACCCGCGCGCAAGGGCAGAAAGAACAATCACTGCCCAGTTGGCAACGCACGCACCCTGACCCGGGAAGCCGGGTAATGCGTGCCGCCGATCGCGCCAAAACCTTTATTCCAAGTGGCAAAGAGCGAAATCGCGATGAGTTTCTCGCGGCGATTGATGGTATGATTTACGGCGATGACCCAAAGCAGGGTATTGTTGACGGCCAGAATTTCAGTCACCCTGACTTACGTTTGCGTTTCGACGCGCCAAGTGGATATGCGATGTCGAATGGCACACAGGCGGTGGCGGTGCGCGGTTCCGGCGGCCAGGCCCAGTTCGCCGGAGCGCCTTATAACGGCGATATGAATGCCTATATTGATAAGATATTCAAAGCTGTTGGTGGAACGACCACCACGATCAACTACGGCAACATATCACGCACCAATGTGAATGGCATTCCAAGTGCGACGGCATCGGCAACGGCCAATGGACAGTCCGGGCCAGTTGTCGTGACTGTGTTCGCGTATGAATTTGCGCCTGACAAAGCCTATCATTTTCTGACCATCACGCCGGCGAGCAACAGCAATCCGTTTGGATCGATGTTTGAAAGTGTTCGCCGCCTATCATTACAAGAGGCCGCAGCGATCAAGCCGCGCCGTGTGAGTGTCGTAACGGTGAAATCAAAAGATACGATCGCGAGCCTTGCCGCACGCATGGCATATCGGGATCTGCAAGTTGAGCGGTTTTTAACGCTCAACGCGTTGGCTTCAAATGCGACGCTCACATCGGGACAAAAGGTTAAGCTTATCGTTTATTGAGCGTATTTAGGCACAAAAAAGGGTGGCAAAGCATAAGCTCTACCACCCTTTTTGTTAAACCGGCTATATTAGCGAAGATTGTCGCTTACGTTGTTGAACGTGGTCGAAATCTTGCCACCAAGCTGGCTCATTGCCGAAATGGCAGCAACAGCGATCAAAGCTGCAATCAGGCCGTATTCAATTGCCGTTGCGCCCTTGGAATTCTTGATCATCTTGCGGAAAAAAGTCATGTTAGGTCTCCTTAATTTCAATGTTCATCTACCCGGTTGTCTCATAAACGATCCAACACCCTCTTGGTAGAATATAGAAATTACCAAATTCCTAACAAAAACAGGATTTTTATCGAATTATAGTTAACAAAATTAAGTAAAAAAATGGGTAGTATATCAAAATTGATAACTACCCGATTTTTTTATTTTAGATTATCGCTTACGTTGTTAAATGTACTCGAAATTTTGCTGCCGAGCTGACTCATTGCTGAAATAGCAGCAACAGCGATCAAAGCTGCAATCAGGCCATATTCTATAGCTGTTGCACCTTTGGAGTTCCTAATGAACTTACGTAAAAAAATCATAATTAGCCTCCTGAAAAAATATTCTAACAAGCGACCAATTGTTATTTTTAGTGGTTATCAGTTACTAGAAACGGCAGCGGCTATGTTATTCCACATGCCGTTGGTGGAGTCTGCCATTTGTGACATGGCACCAACACAGGCGATCACGATCAGCGATACAATGAGCCCATACTCGACCGCAGTTGCGCCACGCTTGTTTCGGATCAATCTTCGAAAAAAAATAATCATGTGAGACCCGTGCTAATGTTCCCTGATACCCATGTCTTGGGTAGGGCGCAGGAGTTAAAGAATTGATAATGCAGGGGGTGGATGTGCAAAATACCTTTGTTATTTGGGTCGTTGCGGCGGCGCTGATCAATGCCGATGGCCATGTTCTTGTCCAACGACGGGCCGTAGGTCGCTCAATGGCGGGTCTCTGGGAGTTTCCCGGTGGCAAAGTTGAGCTGCACGAGCAACCAGAGGCGGCACTGGCCAGAGAATTGCACGAAGAGCTTGGCATTACGGTAGCCCTCGATCATCTGGAGCCGCTAAGTTTCGCCAGCGCGCCGCTTGGTGAAAAACACTTGTTGCTTCTGCTCTATGTTTGTCGGAACTGGGTTGGATCACCCGTTGCCCTTGATGCCGAGGCTCTAAGATGGATGCCAGTCGAAGCGCTTTACAGCCTTGATATGCCGCCGGCCGACGTACCGCTCGTCAAAGCCTTATTGGCACAGGGTGTGGCGGTGCCCAGCCGGTCATAAAGATCAACGAAAATGTCTCTGCCGTTTTTGGATCACCGACCAACGAGAATTGCGTAGCCATTTTTGCAACTTGGTCACGCCGCAATGGCTGTCGTTCACTCAGTGTATTGGTCATCGCATTTGCCCGCAAATCGCTGATAAGTTTGAACAAATCAGGGTAGCGTGCGGTAACATTCTGGCTTTCCACGACGGGCATCAAAAAACCGGCACGCGTCAGTAAATCCCCCGCTGCACGGACATCGATCTGGGGGTGATGCCGCGCGACGATCCTTTCCGGGTCGGTTGTCGTCACAATGATATTGCGCAGCGTTTCAAGTCCACCGGCACCCGCCATAGCGCCAAGAAATAGACCATCAGGCATCAAAATGCGCCGGATTAACGCCAGCGCGCCGGGTAAATCGTTAACGATATCAAGCCCGCCGGGCGCAAGCACGAGATCAAAACTTGCATCGGCAAATGGCAAGCGATCCTCGTCGCATTGCACACCATCCGCGCGTGCCGCGCCGCGAAACCCCGCATCAGCGACAATTGTGAATAGACGGTTGGATGCGACACGCTGACGTAAATCCTCGTCACTGTTGCCGATGATCAAGACCCGGTCAAAATGCCGTTTCACCATATCGACCCGGTCAGCCAGTTCAGTCGCCATCAAACGGCTCAACCAACGACTGTCATAATCGCTTGCAACGGCGCGATCACGGAAACGGCGGCGCGCCTGGCGCGAAAAAATGTCGGGGGGTATCATCACAAGTCTTGTGGAGTTTCGCTGGCCGCGCGACAAGCATCATTATGCGGCAAGCCAAGGCAATATTGCAATTAATTATCAGATTTTCACTGCCACCGCGTTGCGCGGGGTGCGGTCAAGTCGTTGCCGATGATAATCAGTTGTGCGTTGTGTGCTGGCAATCGCTTGAGTTTCTCACCGATGCAGGTTGCGCGCGATGCGGCTATCCATTGACGCCGACTGAATTGGTGTGCGCTGCGTGCCTCCTGCATCCACCCGAGCATGACGGCGTGTGCGCTGCGGTATCTTATGGAGACATCGCGCGCACCATTATATTGCGTCTTAAGCATGGTGGCCGGACGGGGCTGGCAACATTTGCTGCCGAGGCCATGTTGCGGAACATTACGCATCGAGATGCGGTGATCATTCCCGTGCCGCTCCACCGATGGCGAATCTGGGCAAGGGGGTTTAACCAATCAGCGCTTATTGCAAGCAGACTTGCGGCGTTTTCGGGGAATCCGATCCTCCTTGATGCAATCATCCGCGCACGTCCTACGCCGCTGTTGCGGGGTTTGGGTGCGCTTGAACGCGCCAAGGCTGTTCGCGGGGTGTTTATGGTCAACCCAAAAAAGCACGCCGCACTTGCAGGGCAAACCATCTATCTTGTCGATGATGTCTATACCAGCGGAGCGACCACCAATGCCTGTGCAAAACTCCTCAAAAAAGCCGGTGCCACAAAGGTTGTTGTGCTATGCTGGGCCCGCGTACTCCGGGAAGATGTCGATCAGGATTGACATCGCACTACACCACCCGCATTTTCGTCCAAGCGACCGGGAGGCTGTTTATGGCTAAAATTGAAATATATACCAAAGCGTTCTGCCCCTATTGCGCGCGCGCAAAATCACTGCTGGCTTCAAAACACGCTGCATTTGAAGAGTTTGATGTCATGATGAATGCGCAGCTTCGCAACACGATGGTGTCGCGGGCCAATGGTGGGACGACCGTGCCGCAAATCTTTATCGATGGTCAGCACATTGGCGGCTATGACGATTTGGCAGCACTTGACGCGCGTGGTAGGCTAGATCCGTTACTGAACGCATGAAAATCGCGGTTGGCCAAACCAATAGCGGAATTGATCCGACAGAGAACAAGGCGATGCTAGTGGCCATGGCAGAAAGCGCGAGCAATGGTGGCGCACGCATGTTGTTCACGCCTGAAATGTCGGGCTTGCTTGATCGTGATCGCGCGCGTGCTGCCGCGATGATAATGACTGAAGCCGATGATATCGTTCTAGCCGCACTATGCAAAGCGGCGGCAGATTATCATCTGTGGATTGCGGTCGGCAGCCTTGCCTTGCAAGGTGAGCGCGACGACGGTCGGCTCGTCAACCGTAGCTTTGTGATCGACGATAACGGGGCCATTCGTGCGCGCTATGACAAGCTTCATTTGTTTGATGTTGATCTGGCGACAGGTGAAAGCTGGCGCGAATCCGCGCGCTATGCGCCGGGAGATACCGCAATCGTTATTGATACACCTGTTGCCTCACTGGGCTTGTCAGTCTGTTATGACCTTCGATTTCCCGCGCTCTATACCGCGTTAAGCGACGCTGGTGCACAATTGCTTGCAGTGCCTGCCGCATTTACTGTGCCGACGGGCGAAGCGCATTGGCATATGCTTCTGCGCGCGCGCGCCATCGAAAATGCAGCCTATGTAATCGCAGCGGCCCAAAGTGGATTGCATCAGGATGGGCGAAGCACCTTTGGTCATTCGCTCGTCGTTGATCCGTGGGGCAGAATATTGCTTGAGATGGGGCAGGGGCAGGGCGTTGGCTTCGCAGAAATTGATCTTGACCTCGTCACGCAAGCACGAAGTCAGATTCCAGTGCTTGATCACCGCCGTCCGATTCCCCACGTTACGCATATATCATGATTGTTTTTGATCTCCTTTGTGCCCCTTCGGGACATGTGTTTGAGGCTTGGTTCGCAAGCTCGGATGCTTTTGAAACACAGAAATCGGGGGGAATGGTATGCTGTCCGATCTGCTCGAGTCACGATGTCGGCAAGGCTTTGATGGCCCCCAATATTGCGTCAAAATCAAATCAACGGAGCCTAACCGCCGGTAGAGTCGACAACTCCGATACCAAGACGATGCTTGCGGCGCTTGCACAGGCACAGGCGGCGGTGCTTGAAAATTCAAGCTGGGTTGGCCGCGATTTCGCCACTCAGGCGCGTGCGATGGATGCAGGTGAAATTGATAAAACCAGCATCCACGGCGAGGCCAGCCATGCCGAGGTAAAATCACTGATTGATGATGGCATACAAGTCGCGCCGCTGCCGCTTCCCGTTATTCCGCCAAATCAATCGAATTGACCCGCACCGGTTAAACCGCCTAGACCAAAAACGTGCATCCGTAGCTCAGCAGGATAGAGCACCAGATTCCTAATCTGGGGGCCATGGGTTCGAATCCCGTCGGGTGCACCACTTCGTTATAGACCTGCTTCGGCTGACATGACGATGCGGCCATCGCCTCCAAGCGCAGCAAGTGTAATCGCACCTTCATTGGCTTTGCCGACAAGGTGAAGCGGCTCGCCTGCAAAAGCGGGAGACTGGCCACGAAAAGCAAAATGCTTGAGCATATTCGCGCCAAGCGCTTGTGCCGCAATAGCAAGCAGCAGCGTTGCTGTCAGCGGCCCGTGGACGACCAGCCCGCGATAATGCTCTTCCTCGACGGCATAGGGTCGGTCATAATGGATGCGGTGGCTGTTAAAGGTCAGTGCAGAATAGCGGAATAACTGCGGTTCAGTTGGCGCTAGGTTGCGGCTCCATTGCCACTGTGACAGATCCGGCGCGCAATCGGCAGGGCGCTCCGTGGGGGCCGCCGATGTTGCTTCGCGGTAAACAAGGGTTTGGTGCTCGGTCACGGCCATTCTGCCATTCGCATGGGTCTGATGATCGATACCGACGAAGATGAGCGGGCCGCTGCCACCTGTCTTTTCGGAAATACTCGCGATGCTCGACTCGCGTGTAATGACATCACCGGCGCTTATCGGGGCATGGAAACCGACGGTGCTGGATGCCCACATTCGGCGGGGAAGTAGAATTGGTGGAAGAAATCCGCCTTTGCGCGGGTGACCATCTTCGCCGAGTTCGGATGTGGCTGCATCTGGCACGCATAGGCACCAATGGATGCCCTGTGGTGCGACATCGCCGACTTCATTGCTATCAATGGTCGCGCGGAAACGTGTGAGCAGGGCCGGGGTCAGCACATCGGTCTGCGCCTGCGTTCGCCCAATCCAGTCGTTCCAATTTGCCATTAATATGACCTCGGCAAGCCAAGCACATGCTCGGCGACAAAGGAGAGTATCATATTCGTGCTGATCGGGGCGACTTGATAAAGCCGCGTTTCCCTGAATTTGCGCTCAATGTCATACTCAACCGCAAAACCGAAGCCGCCGTGCGTTTGGATACAGGCCTCACCGGCGGCCCAACTTGCTTCGGCGGCAAGCATTTTGGACATATTAGCCTCTTCGCCGACGGGCTCCCCAGCTTCATATTTACGCAAACCTTCATGCACCATCAATTCGGCTGCGCGCATTTGGGCATAGGCGCGCGCAATCGGGAATTGGACGCCCTGGTTCTGGCCGATCGGGCGACCGAACAGGACCCGTTCATTGGCGTAGTGGGTTGCTTTTTTGATGAACCATTTTGCATCACCAATACATTCGGCCGCGATCAACAGGCGTTCTGCATTCATGCCTGAGAGAATATAGCGGAACCCTTTACCCTCTTCGCCAATCAAATTGGCGGCAGGCACGCGAAGATTGTCGAAAAATATCTCGGTTGTTGCGTGGTTCATCATTGTTTCTATCGGGCGGATTGTGAGGCCGTTGCCCACCGCATCGCGCATATCGACGATGAACACCGACAGCCCGTCGGTGCGGCTCGCAGCATTTTCACGCGGGGTTGTACGGGCGAGGAGGATCATGAGGTCACTATGTTCGGCGCGGCTTGTCCATAGCTTCTGGCCGTTGATAATATAGTCGCCGCCATCACGCTTGGCCGTCGTCTTGAGCGCAAGCGTATCGGTGCCACTTGTTGGCTCAGTCACGCCAAAGGCTTGCAGACGAAGCTCACCGCTGGCGACTTTGGGCAAATACATTGCCTTTTGCGTATCGCTGCCGTGGCGCAAAACGGTGCCCATGACATACATTTGGGCATGGCAGGCACCGCCATTGCAACCCTGCGCCTGAATTTCTTCGAGGATTGCAGCGGCGGCCGAAAGCGGCAGCCCAGCGCCACCATATTCTTCAGGAATAAGTGCGGCGAGATAGCCAGCCTCGCCAAGCGCGGTCACAAATTCGGTCGGGTAGGCGCGGGCACGGTCTTTGGCGCGCCAATATTCGCCGGGATAGCTTGCGCAGAGCTTGGCAACTTCTTCGCGAATTGCGGTGTAATCGTGGGTCATGCCTGAAAACCAATCTTTTATCATGAAGTCCAGCGATGGTGATGAGCCTAAAGCCCGTTGCCAAATTCGCGGAGCATATTCTTTGCAATAACAAGCTGAAGGATCTGCGTTGTGCCTTCATAAATCCGGTAAATGCGGGCATCGCGGAAAAACCGCTCGGCCTCATATTCGGCAAGATAGCCAGCGCCGCCGTGAATCTGGACACAGCGGTCGGCAACTCTTCCGCACATTTCGGAAGCGAACATTTTTGTAGCAGCGGCCTTGCGCAGGATATTCTCTCCCGCATCCGCCCGGCGCGTTGCATCGGCAATCATAGATTCGGCGGCATAAATCTCTGTCTCGCTATCGGCGAGCATTGCCTGAATAAGCTGAAAATTGGCGATGGGTTCACCAAATGCCTTACGTTCACCGGCATAGCGAATTGCGGTATCAAGCATCCGCCGCGCATAGCCTGTTGCAGCAGCAGCGACCGATAGCCGCCCATTATCAAGGCTTTGCATCGCGGTCTGGAAGCCTTTGCCCTCTTCACCGCCAAGCAGCGCATCGCCCGAGACATGGACATCTTCCATGATAATATCGGCAATGTGCGACCCGGCCTGACCCATTTTTTTGTCTGAGTTGCCAACACTAATTCCCGGCGTATCCATTGGCACGAGGAAGGCACTGACATGCGCATTTTTGGGCAGTGCTTCCTTATTGGTGCGCGCCATGATCAAGGCCCTGCGCGCAAAGGGCGCATTGGTGATGTAACGCTTGGTGCCATTGAGGATGTAGCCATTGCCGCTGCGTACCGCGCTCGTCTGCATCCCAGCGCTGTCCGATCCACTGCCCGGTTCGGTGAGGCCAAATGACGCAATTTCGCCTGATGCCAAGCGCGGTAACCACTGTGCCCGCTGTTCAGCCGTACCGCTTTTGACGATCGCAGAGCATGTCATCCCGATGTTGATTGAAATGATCGAACGGAACGCGGGCATCGCGTAGGAAAGCTGGCGGATGGTTTCGATATATTGCGATACATTCATGGCTGAACCGCCATATTCTTCTGGCATGGTCAGCCCGAACAGACCCATATCGCGCATTTCGGCAAGGATTGCGTCAGGAATCAGATCAGTTTCAATGATCGCTTTTTCTGCCGGAATAAGCCGTTCACGAACATAGCGCTGAAGCTGGTCAATAAAGATAGCAAAGGTTTCACTATCCATTCCGGTGTTGGCCATGATTGCCATCCTGATCTTAGAGAAAGGCTTTGATTTCAGCCATAAATCGATCAAATTGATCGTGGTGCAGCCAGTGCCCGGCATTTTCGAATTCAATAACGCGGGCGCTACCAAAATGCGCGATACGGCCATCTTTTTCAGGGTTGGATGCCCAACTATTGGTGCCGTACATCATGAGGACGGGACAAGTGATGGCGGCCCAGATCGCGTGCAGATCCTCGCGCGGCATATCGAACGCGGCCCAGATGTTGAGATAATTATCGAATTTCCAACTCCATGTGCCATCCTCATTCCGGCTGATGCCGTGGATCGTAAGGTGGCGCGCCTGCCCATCGGAGAGATAGGTGTTTTCGCTTCTCATCCGTTCAAGCGCCGCCTCAAGCGAGGGATATCGCTTTGGCTGGCGGCCTGCCGCACTGCGTTTATCGTCAATCCATTTGCGAAAGCGGTTGCGAATGCCAATCGCGTTGCGTTCGGCTTCGACTTTGGGGGAGGGGCCAAGCCCCTCAATCGCGACGAGCTTACGGACATTTTCGGGATAAAGCCCGGTGTAACGTATCGCGATATTCCCACCCATCGAATGCGCAACGATTGTAACAGGCGCGAGGTTCAACTGATGGACGAGTTGTGCGAGATCATAAACAAATGCCGACATTTCGTAATTGCCGTCGGGTGACCATGCGCTGTCCCCGTGGCCGCGCAAATCGGGCGCGATGATGTGCCAATCGTTGCGAAGTTCCTCGGCAACCCAATCCCAGCTTCGGCAATGATCGCGCCCGCCGTGGATGAGCAGTAGCGGCGGGGCATCAGGATTGCCCCAATCGGTATAGTTGAGCTTGAGCCGCTGCGAAATGAAGCTGTTTGTGGTCGGGCTTTGAAGAGTCATGCCGCGCGTTAACGCCTATTTTGCGCGGCACGTCAATTCCAGATTATTCTATCTGGCCTTCCCCAAGCAGCGTTTTTTGCCAGAACATCAGACTTGCCCAGAATTGGTAATCAATATTTTCCTTCTTCGCAAAGCCGTGGCCTTCGTTCTGCCCGAGCAAGCTCCAGGCGATGCCGCCCTTGCCCCGGATGGCCTTGATGATCTGATCGGCCTCTGATGCGGGCACGCGTGGATCGTTGCCGCCGGTGACAACCATCATTGGCTTGGTGATTTCACCGACGCGCGTAAGCGGCGAGATTTCGAGCAACTTGGCACGCTGTGCGGGATCACGTTCGTCGCCATATTCGGGGCGGCGGAGATCGCGGCGGTAGCTTTGGGTATTTTCAAGGAAGGTGACGAAGTTTGAAATCGCCACGATGCAATTGGTGCTCGTCAATTTTTCGCGGTACTGAATAGCAGCGGCGTAGCACATATATCCGCCGTATGACCCGCCAGTCACCGCAATGCGTTTTGGATCAAACCCGGCGTCTTTGCCAAGTGTATCGAGAAATGCGCCCAAATCTTTGACCGAATCTTCGCGCTTGAACGGCCCATTGTCGAGGCTGACAAAGGTTTTTCCGTAGCCGGTTGAGCCGCGTACATTGGGATAAAAAATCGCGATGCCCTGTTCGTTGAGCAAATAATTGTTCCGCCCCTGGAATCCGGGGCGGCTTTGCCCCTCTGGCCCACCGTGGATATTGACGATCAGCGGGCGTTGGCCAGGGAATTTCGCTGGATCGGGACGGTAGAGGAATCCCGAAACCGAGAGTCCGTCAAAGCTTTTGGTAGTGATTAATTCGGGTTCAACATTTTTCTTTACATCCAGCCCACCCGTTTCGCTTTCCGTCCAGCGCGTAATCGCTAGGGTGCGCGGATTGACGCTGTAGGCATCCGCAGCACTGCGCGCCGAGGTGAAGGTGATACCGATATCGCCCCATTCGGCGATTTCAAGCCCGCCAACAATGCCGGGCGGTAAGGCCGATATAACCCGCGTCGAATTTGTTTTTGGATCAAGCAATTTGACTTTACTGACCCCGGCTTCATTAGTCACATAGACAATAAATTTGCCGTCTGGCGATATATCAAACGTATCAACATCCCAATTTTCACCTGGCCCGCGCGGTGTGAATTTGCCGGTTGCGGGATCAAGGGTGCCAAGCCGCTGAAAATCCGATCCTTCATCCGATGTGACCCACAGGCTCCCATCGGGTGCAAATTGCCCCCCGCCATAGGCAATATTTTTGCTATGATCGCCAATCGGCGTCATTTTGCCGTTAGCGAGGTCTAACCGCGAGAGGTTCACCTTGGTTACTGAAACATATTGCGCAACAATCGCTGTTTTTTTGTCTGGTGCAAACGCGGTAATTGCCCAGCCGCCGCCCTTCACCTCAGCCACCATACGGCTGCTTTTCGGGTCACGCGGGTTCATGATATATAGGTCATTATCAGTGCCGTTGCGCAGCGTTGAGCTATAAGCGATTAACTCACCATCATCGCTCCATGCGTCTAGGCTGTTGCGGCTTTTACCATCGGTCAGGAGGGTAAGCTGACCATCCTTGAGCGCGAATAGTTGAAAAAACTCGCCGCCGCCGACGTCCTTCTGGACAAGGAGAACATCCCCGCGTTTGGGTGCCCAACTTCCATTGCCAACGGGTTCGGCCTCAAAGCTGATTTGCTTGCGCGCCATCATTGGCCCGGCAACGCGGTGAAGCTGTGCGGTGTTGCCAAAGCGGGTAGCAATGAGCATCGATTTGTCAGTGGGATGCCAGCCGGCGAAGCTCGCAGTGCGAAACTCCATATAGGGCCGGGTTTTCACAGCAAGATCATTCGGTACTGCAGGAATGCCATCGGCGACGAGGGCTGCCGGTTTTGGAACATCGGCAAGGGCAGGAACGGCGAAGACTGACAGGCTCGCCAAAAATAAGATCGTGCGCATTTGAAATCCTCTTGATGAATTTTGCTCGCTGTTTAGCGCCTTCCGGTCACAAACAACAGTGGCTACCGCTAATCCACCGAATGCGAAAAATCGTCGGCCAAGGGGTGGCTCAATCGCTTTAACGCTGTATCGTGGTTATCAATTGGGTAAGAAACAGGGAACAGTCCGGTTATGCAGAGTTTGTTGATTAGTGCCGCAGGGATAGCGCTGTTATTGACGATCGCTTTTGCGCTTTCATCAAACCGCAAACATATTAAACTTCGGGTGGTGGGTGCCGCATTCGCAATGCAAGCCGGGATTGCCGTGCTTGTGCTTTATGTCCCTGCTGGCAAGCGCATCATTGCCGCGATGTCTCAAGGCGTTTCAAATCTTCTCGGCTATGCTCAGGCCGGCATTGATTTCCTGTTCGGCCCGCTGGCAAAACCCGAAATCGGCGGCAACAGTTTTGCGATCGCGGCGCTTCCCGTCATCATATTTTTCGCATCGCTGATTTCGATCCTCTATTATCTCGGCATCATGCAGTTGATCGTTAAATGGGTTGGTGGCGGCATCCAGAAAGTGACGGGCGTTTCGAAGGTGGAGTCGCTGTGTGCGGCGGCCAATATCTTTGTCGGGCAGAGTGAAAGCCCGCTCGTTATTCGCCCCTATTTGGCGAGCCTTACACCTTCGCAGCTCTTCCTCGTGATGACATCAGGCATGGCGGGTGTCGCGGGTACGATCCTTGCGGCCTATGCCTCAATGGGGATCAAGATCGACTATCTCCTCGCAGCGAGCTTTATGGCGGCACCGGGCGGGATTCTCATGGCCAAAATCATGATGCCCGATGATCCAAATGATAAAGAAATTGATCCTGTTGTCTTTGCCGACGCCAGCCATGACGAGGAAAAGCCGGCGAATGTGATTATGGCAGCAGCACAAGGCGCGCAAACTGGCGTCAAGCTGGCAGTTGCGGTCGGCGCGATGGTGCTTGCGTTCGTTGCTCTGGTTGCGCTCGCCAACGGAATACTCGGCGGGGTAGGGGGCTGGCTTGGCTACCCCGATCTCAGCTTTCAGGCAATCCTTGGAACGGTCTTCAAACCTATTATGTACCTGATCGGGGTGCCTTGGAATGAGGCAGGCGATGCGGGTGGCCTGTTTGGCACCAAGGTTGTTCTCAATGAATTTGTCGCCTTTATCAGCCTTGGTCAAAACGCCGTGCTATCGCCACTCTCCGTTGCAATCGTTACGTTTGCGCTTTGCGGCTTTGCCAATTTCAGTTCTATCGCCATCCAGATGGCGGTAACGGGAAGCCTTGCCCCCAACCAACGCCCGATGATTGCAAAGCTTGGTATCAAGGCACTGGTGGCAGGCAGCCTTGCCAATCTGATGAGCGCCGCGCTTGCGGGGATGCTGCTGGGTGTCTAATCGATTTCACATGGATGATGCACCTCCTCTTATCGTCGGTTTAGGCGGCACCGGCAGCGCAACCGGGGCCACCGAACGGGTTCTGCGTGAAGCACTGAATGCGGCCGAAATGGCAGGAGCCAAAACGCTCTTTTTCGATGGCAAAGCGCTCGATATGCCCATGTACAGTTATGGCGGGCTGCGTACCGAACCTGCGCTTGCGCTAATTTCTGCTTTGCGTCGCGCCGATGGGGTTATCATCGCCTCGCCCGGTTATCACGGCACCGTATCAGGGCTGATCAAAAATGCGCTCGACTATGTTGAGGATTTGGCAAAGGACGAGCGCGTGTATTTTGAGGGCCGCGCGGTTGGATTGATCGCGGTAGCGGCCGGTTGGCAGGCGACGGGATCAACGCTTGCGACGCTGCGCAGCATCACCCATGCCCTGCGCGGCTGGCCGACACCTATGGCGGTTGCAATCAACTCTGCACAACCTGTTTTTAGCGATGACGGTGCTCTAATTGATGCCGGGATCGCCAGCCAATTAAATATTCTTGCGGGTCAAGTGGTCGAATTTGCCCGGATGAAGGCGCTAGATGTGCTTGGACGTGCGGCTTCTCATGCCGCCACCGCCTAACTAGACCGCCTGTTCAAACGCTCCGCTTTCTTCGTCAAGGATATGCAGTAAGCCATCATCAATCGCGAAATATGCGCCGTGAAGCGTAATCTGCCCTTCTGCCTCGCGCGCGCGAATACATGGGAACGTGCGCAGATTGGCTAGGCTTACCTTGATCGCTTCATGTTCCATTGCGCGGATTGCGGCGCTATTCTGATCGTCGCCATGAGCACTGACGACTTTTGCACGAGCATCGTCAAGCATGTCGATCCAACGTGCGATAAAGCCACCTTCGCCAGGCCTTGCATCCCTAAAATCTTGCGTCAGTGCCGCATGGCAGCCGCCACAGCCTCCATGGCCCATGACGACAATCTCGGGCACCTCAAGCTGGGTTACTGCGAATTCAAGTGCTGCTGAAACGCCGTGCCGCCCTGCGCTGAGTTCAAAAGGTGGAACCAGATTAGCCACGTTGCGGACGACAAACATCTCCCCAGGCGATGAATCAAAGATTGTCGCCGGATCGACACGGCTATCCGAGCAAGCGATAACCATTACTTTGGGGGATTGGCTCTGCGCGAGCTCAGCCCAACGCTGCCGCGAATGCCGCCAGCCGGTTGCGCGAAAACGGCGATAGCCAGACATGAGTGTTGCAAAATCAGTCATCACTGGCCTGCTAGCGGGCAGACGGGGCGGCTGGCAAGTTTTGCGTGCATATGGGCAAAGCATAAATTGCTTCAACCGCAGGCGAACAGGCGCTATGGGCGTGTCATGTCTGAAATTGCACTTTCCGCCCGCGTTCGTAAGCCTGACTGGATCAGGGTAAAAGCGCCAACTTCCGTTGGTTTTGCCGAAACCAAAGCGATCATGCGTCGGCTCAACCTTGCGACGGTATGCGAAGAAGCCGCTTGCCCGAATATCGGCGAATGCTGGACGAAAAAGCACGCCACGGTCATGATTATGGGCGATACGTGCACACGCGCATGTGCCTTTTGCAATGTAAAAACGGGAATGCCCCGCGCACTTGATATGCGCGAGCCTCAGCATGTTGCAGACGCTGCGGCAGAACTTGGCCTGAAGCATATTGTTGTGACCAGTGTTGACCGTGACGATCTGCCTGATGGCGGCGCATCGCATTTTGTGAAGGTTATCGACGCGCTGCGGCGAACGACACCGGACACGACGATCGAGATACTTACGCCCGATTTTCGCAACAAGGCCGAAGCGGCAGTTGAAGCAATTATTACTGCTAGACCAGATGTTTATAACCATAACCTTGAAACCGTTCCAAGGCTTTATCCGACCATTCGGCCTGGTGCACGCTATTATGCTTCACTTCGTTTGCTCGAAAGTGTGAAGCGGCATGATCCATCAATTTTCACCAAATCAGGTGTGATGCTTGGACTTGGCGAAGAGCGGTTGGAGGTGCATCAGGTAATGGATGATATGCGTTCGGCCGATGTCGATTTCCTGACGATGGGGCAATATCTCCAGCCAACGCCAAAGCATACAAAGGTTATTGAATTTGTGGAGCCGCGCGCGTTTGATGCCTATGCAGCGATTGCCCGCGCGAAAGGCTTTCTGCTGGTTGCCGCGACGCCTTTGACCCGTTCAAGCTATCATGCTGACCGCGATTTTGCATCGATGCGACGCGCACGTTCAGCCCAGCTTGCCGCCAAAAATGGCGCACATGCCAAAGCATAGCGAAACCCGTATTCTCCCTTGGACTGCGGGTCAGATGTTTGATCTTGTCGCCGATGTCGGTCGCTATGGCGAGTTTTTGCCTTGGGTCAGCGCAGTGCGCATCCGGTCAAATAGTGATTACGAGATGACGGCTGATGTCATTGTTGGTTTCAAGGGATTGCGCGAGAATTTCACATCACGCGTCGCCAAAACGCGGCCGACGAGCATCAAAGTGGACTATGTGGATGGCCCACTTAAATTTTTGCGCAATGAATGGTATTTTTCGGATCGCCCCGAAGGCGGCTGCAATATCGATTTTGCAGTTGATTTTGCATTCAAATCGAAGATTTTTGAAGCGCTGGCGGGGCAGGTGTTTGAACGCGCGCTCAACAAGATGACCGATGCTTTTGTGGCCCGTGCCGAAGTGCTTTATGGCTCAGTGCCCGGCATCAGCAATTCAAGCGCAACCAGCGCCGCCTGAATCCGGATATTGCCGCGCCCGATGTCTCCAAATTGTTTGGTATCGGCAACAACATCCTGAGGATTTTCGGCACGTTTCGCGCGCGCAAAGACGACTGTTCCGACCGGTTTTTGCACGCTGCCACCGTCCGGGCCGGCGATCCCGGTGATTGCCACTGCGACATCAGCTTCAGACCTATCGAGCGCGCCCTGCGCCATGCCCCAAGCCGTCGCAATTGAGACGGCACCAAAGGTTTCCAATATGTCGGTTGACAATTTCAAAATAGATATTTTCGAGCTATTAGAATAAGTTATAAACCCAGCCTCGAAAACATCCGAAGAGCCAGCAATTGCTGTCAACGCCGCTGACACAAGCCCGCCAGTGCAGCTTTCGGCGACAACCAAGCGTTTTCCGAGCGCCCGGTTTGCCGCAATCACTTTGGCGGCAAGCGCGACCAGGCTTGGATCAATCCCGTCACTCATTTGCTGCTTGCCTCCATAGGTGCGTTTGATACCGGAGCCGTGCAAAGCGAAATTGGCAGTTTTGCGCGGGTTGCGGGGCTACCTATTTCGACAAGAGCGGTGATCAGCAACGCCATGTTCCGCGTCGGCAGAGGCTGTAAAATATTGATAAAATGATCAGCCTTTACGCAGTCCCGAGGTTGAAAATTCTGAGTAACGCCGCCCGAAATAGTCTTTTCAATAAAGGGTTTAAGCGCCTTTTCTCCCATAAGCTTGGCAACGGGCAAGCCCGACAGTTTATCAAAGGCGCTACTTGCCACCGGCCAAGCCCTATCAGCGTCAATTTGGTAGCGCGCCGCAGTCACGATGCCCGATTGAACCAGCGGCGCTGTCGCAGGAAGCGTCTTAGCGCAATGCGCCGAAAGCGCGCGCACCGTCGCGGGCAACGCATAGGTCACCAAGCCTTCGGCCTCGTCGGACGAAAGACAGGCTTTTGCAGACGTCTGCGCAACTGCATTGACAGGCAGCGCAGTGACAAGCGCAAGCGAGAGCAGCACGCAGCAATTTTTTGCAAATATCATAATACACTCCTGATCGTGGCAACCGCTTGTGCCGCAATACCTTCGCCACGCCCGGTAAAACCGAGCCTTTCGGTTGTTGTTGCTTTCACGCTCACACGCATCTTTTCGATCTGTAACAATTCTGCCACCCGCACCCGCATCTGTTCACGAAAAGGCCCGATTTTGGGCATTTCGCATATGATTGTTATGTCAACATGATCGATAATGTCGCCGCGTTTGCCGACAAGATCACGGGCATATTCTATGAACAGGGCCGAATCTGCTCCTTTCCATTGCGGATCAGAGGGAGGGAAATGATCGCCAATATCACCTGCGCCAATCGCCCCGAAAATTGCATCCGCAAGCGCATGAAGCCCGACATCGGCGTCACTGTGCCCGGCGAGACCATGCGTATGAGGTACAGCAACGCCGCACAGCCAGAGCGGCCGCCCACTCTCTAGCCGATGAACATCAAAACCAAGCCCAGTGCGGCTGATCAACCTGGACGTAAGCCGCGCCTCGGCAACTGCAAAATCATCGGCATGGGTAATTTTTTCGAGCATGACATCTCCCGGTACGGTGGCCACCATATAACCGCCTGCACGGAATATTTGGGCGTCGTCAGTCGCGACGCCGCCGCTCCAAGCGCGATGTGACGTCATGGCTGCATCGAAGTGAGCCGCTTGCGGAGTTTGGACGCGAACAAGCAGGCTGCGGTCAACAACATCGCCAAGCGTTTCGCCGCTTTGCGCAAGCGTATCGTTAACCGGCAAAACGGGCACCGCGCAGGGCGCATCGTCTAATGCTGCAATCAATCGATCAATCACAGTCAGTGGAAGCAGTGGACGCGCAGCATCATGGATCAAGACCCGATCTGCGCCGCCCACCGATGCAATGGCTTCAAGCCCGGCACGCACCGAATCGATCCGGTTCGCACCGCCCTCGATTGCGGCAGCAATACGACGGCCGACAAGCGCGGAGTCTAAATGGGCTTGTTGCCCGGCACCAATCACAACATAGATCGCATCAATGCCCGGGTGGGCGGCAAAGGCGTCCACCGCGCGGGCGATCATCGCGACTCCGGCCAGTGGTACATATTGCTTAGGCATCGTACCGCCCACGCGCACGCCCTTTCCGGCTGCGACGATGAGTGCGACGTTACGATGTTCAGGCATGACGTGCTGCAATCCTGTTATGACGGGGTCGAATCATCGCCATTGGAAGCGCGCCTTTGCATATTTGGAGGCGCGCGAATAGTATTGTTGCGCTGCGGCATAAAGCGATGTAGGAAAATGCCTGTTTTTTAGGCAATATTATGACTCGCATCAAGCCAATCACTATCGGCCCAATCACGATTGAAACGCCCGTTATCCTTGCGCCGATGACGGGCGTTACGGATATGCCGTTTCGTAAGATCGTTCGTCAATATGGGTCGGGCCTCAATGTTTCCGAAATGATCGCAAGCCAAGCGATGATTCGCGAAACGCGACAATCGCTACAAAAAGCGGCCTGGGACGCCGTTGAAGAACCGATTTCAATGCAGCTTGCCGGCTGCGCGCCTTATGAGATGGGTGAGGCGGCAAAGCTCAATGAAGACCGGGGCGCGGCGATTATTGACATCAACATGGGGTGCCCGGTCAAGAAGGTGGTGAGCGGCGATGCGGGCTCAGCGCTTATGCGTGATCTGCCGCTCGCGGCGAGCATCATCAAAGCTACGGTGGATGCCGTAAAAGTGCCGGTGACGGTAAAGATGCGCATGGGCTGGGACCATTCGAGCCTCAATGCACCCGAGCTTGCGCACATTGCCGAAGATTTGGGCGCACAATTGATCACCGTTCACGGCCGCACACGGTGCCAGATGTATAAAGGCTCAGCCGATTGGGCTTTTATTCGGACGGTAAAAGAGGCTGTGGGGATTCCCGTGATCGCAAATGGCGACATTTGCTCGGTGGAAGATGCACAGGCCGCGCTTGAACAATCAGGTGCCGATGGTGTGATGATTGGACGAGGTGCCTATGGCCGCCCTTGGCTACTCGCGCAGGTGATGCAGGCGCTTACGGGGAGGGCGGTGGCGCCAGACCCCAGCCTTGAACAGCAATATCACCTGATTACAAGACATTATAACGCAATGTTAGAGCATTATGATAATATTACTGGCGTCAATATGGCGCGAAAGCATATCGGCTGGTACACCAAGGGGCTGACTGGATCGGCGGAATTTCGGAACGCAGTCAACCAAGTGCCTGATCCCAAGATTGTGCTTGATATGCTAGCGCAATTCTACGCACCCTGGCTATCAAAGGCTGCCGCTTGACGCTTGGCGAAGCCATGCCGTCGGCAGATGAGCTTCTTGCCGGGCTTCATATCGCTTTGATTGTGATTAATCGGTCAGGGTTGATCGTACGCACCAACGCGGCGGCCGAAGTGTTGCTCAATGAAAGCGCATCGCATTTGATTGGCAACCGCCTTGTTGATGTGGTCAAAGTCCCCGAGGTCTATCTGCCGGTTGACGGTAGCGTCTTGGCGGCGTTTGATGTTGATCTGATAACCCGCAAAGGCGGGCGCTTTCGTGGCGACTATCACGCCAATCCGTTGAGTGACTATGCCGGGTGGTACATCATTTCGATGAGCGCTGTGGCCGGCGTCCAGCACCGCAATCAAAGGCTTGATCGCAGGAACGGCGCACGCACGGCGATTGGCGTTGCAGCGATGCTGGCGCACGAAATCAAAAACCCGCTTTCGGGGATTCGCGGCGCTGCCCAGCTACTTGACCAGCGTATTTCGGCCGAAGGTGCTGTCATGACGAAGCTCATCCGCACCGAGGTTGATCGTATCGCGGATTTGATCGACCAGATGCAGGGCTTTACCGACACGCGCCCGATGGATTTTACTGCGGACAATATTCACCAGATGATCGACCACGCGCGCAACGTCGCGCAAAGCGGTTTTGGGGCGCAGATCAAGATCGTTGAGGTTTATGATCCATCATTGCCGATGGTACGCGTCCACCGTGATTCGATGATCCAGATATTGCTCAACCTCCTTAAAAACGCTGCGGAAACGGTCGAAGGTGGCGAGCAACGTACAATCCGCCTCACCACACGTTATCGCCACGGCGTATCGGTTGCGACGAATGACGGCAAAAAGCGGTTGGTATTGCCGATTGAGCTCTGTGTGATTGACGATGGGCCGGGGGTGCCAGCCGAACTTGCCGAAAATCTTTTTGGGCCTTTTGTATCATCAAAACGGGCAGGGCGAGGGCTTGGTCTGGCGCTGGTGGATAAGCTTGTCCGTGATATGGGCGGGATTATTCAATACGCTCGTGAAGGAACACCAGAAATGACTGTTTTCCGAATATTGCTTCCACGGGCAGACGTGGACATGGCTCCGCTATGACCGCTGGGCGCATAATGGTTGTCGATGATGACGAGGCGATCCGCACGGTCGTTTCGGAATCGCTGAGACGCGATGGTCATCTGGTTGCGACCGCAGGAAGTGTAGCCGAGCAACGCGTCCTTTTTCAAAGCTTTGCCCCTGATTTGTTGATTACTGATGTGATCTTGCCCGATGGCAACGGGCTTGATCTCGTGCCTGAATGGCTCGCGCAATATCCCGACATGCCGGTCATCATTTTTTCGGCGCAAAACACGCTGTCGACCGCCGTCCGCGCGACCGAGCAAGGCGCGTTCGAATATCTGCCCAAACCGTTTGATCTGGATGAATTATGTCGTGCAGTCCGTGATGGTCTGCGGCGGCGTAGATCAGGAAGCGCCACCCCGATTGTCGCTGACGATAACGGAAACCTGCCGCTTATTGGGCGCTCACCGGCGATGCAGGATGTGTACCGGACGATCGCACGCGTGGTGCCCAATGATCTGACGGTGCTCATCCTTGGAGAATCGGGCACCGGCAAGGAATTGGTGGCGCGCGCGGTGCATGACCTTGGCGCACGCAAATCCCGGCCATTTGTGGCCGTTAATATGGCCGCAATTCCACACGATTTGATTGAAGCTGAACTTTTCGGGCATGAACGCGGTGCATTTACGGGCGCAGCAACACGCGTTTCCGGTCGTTTTGAGCAAGCCGCCGGGGGCACATTATTCCTCGATGAGATTGGTGATATGCCAATGGAGGCACAAACGCGATTGCTCCGCGTCCTCCAGTCAGGCGAGTTTACGACTGTGGGCGGCAGCCGCGCCATTCGCGCCAATGTCCGTATTATCGCCGCGACGCATAAGAATTTGGTCGATTTGATCGCCCGGGGAGGCTTTCGCGAGGATCTTTATTACCGTCTCAATGTCATTCCGATTTCGGTGCCGCCGCTGCGTCATCGGGGCGATGACATTATGTTACTCGCGCGTCATTTTCTCGATCGTGCAGCAAGCGATGGCCTGCCCCGCAAAACCCTTGATCCAAGCGGCGGCACGCGACTTGCCCGCCATGATTGGCCCGGCAATGTCCGTGAGCTTGAAAATATGATGCGGCGTCTTGCTGTGTTGGCGCGAGATGCAGTGATCACTGACCAACTGGTTGACCATCAGCTTGATCATGCCACCGAAAACAGCCCTCCCGCAGCGACACTCCAATACGCCGACGAAAGCTTTTCACTCGCGGTGCAGCAACATCTGGCAGACTATTTTTCAAGTTTTGGGGCAAGTCTGCCGCCCAACGGGCTTCACCAGCGACTGACCGAGGCAATCGAACGCCCGTTGCTGGCAGCCACCATGACGGCAGTGCGCGGCAACCAAATTCGCGCCGCAAAGCTGCTCGGGATTAACCGGAACACGCTTAGAAAGAAGCTGGCCGACCTTGGGATTGATCCATCACATGGACGAAGCGCAAAGATTTGATCCCTTTTTGAGATGTTTTGCGGCCAAAAAAACACACACTGTGTTGGAAATGCCACGAAAATAGCGTAGGCGTCGGATTAATGGTAAATCCAGTAACACCTGTGCTCAGCCAATGGTTTCGCCGCCTGTCAATTATGGCACGACGTCGCCGGTTGCTGCCACGGATTGAATTGGCCACCTTCCTGATAATGATCGTTGTTGCGATCATCAGTTACATGATCCTTACCGCAAGCGGCAACAATGCTCAGCCTGTTACACCGCCTATGGTTGCGCTTCTTCTGGTTGCGAATCTGATTCCCGCTATTGCTCTCATCGTTCTTTTTGGGCGACGCGTTGCCAAGCAGCGTGCGGCGCTTTCTCCGGTCGGGGGCAATGGCCGCCTCCATGTGCGGCTTGTTGCGCTATTCTCGATGATTTCGAGCATTCCGCTGCTAATGCTGGTAGTATTCGCATCGCTGCTGTTTCAGTACGGCGTTGAATTCTGGTATTCAGATCGTGCGCGCAGCATGTTTGAAAATGCGAATACGCTGGCACAGACATTTTATTCGGAGAAACAACAGCGTATCATCCGGGAAACCGAATTGATGGCGAGCGACCTCAGTTTCAACCTGTCGATCGCGCCGGTGCAGAGCGAAGCGTTTAATGAGAACTTCGCCTATCAGGTGTATGTGCGCGAGCTTTCGGAAGCGGCGATTGTCAAGATTACACCCAAAGGCGGATCCCAGTCGATCGCGCTGGTTAATCCTTATGACCGCCCGACTGATAATTGGGTGACGCCAGCCGTTATAGAGCAATTGCGCAAATCAAAGCGGACAGTCTTTCAGGATCGTTCGGGGAGGATGCAGGCCATTACGCCCCTCCCGGGGGTTGCCGATGCCTATGTTTATGCCGCACGCGTAAGCGACGAGCAGGCGCTCGCGCAGACCAAGCGCTTTTCACTTGTCCTCAAAAACTACAATGATCTGGTTGAACGATCACGCAATCTCCAACTGCAATTTCATGCAGCTTTAATGGTAATTACGCTTCTGATCGTTGGGCTGGCGGTTTGGGTGGCGCTGCAATTTGCGGATCGATTGGTGAAGCCTGTTGGTGAACTTGTTGATGCGGCCCGGCGTGTTACAGCAGGCGATCTTACCGTGCGCGTTGCGCCAACCAAATCCCGCGATGAGGTCGGTACGCTCGCCAACGCATTCAACCGGATGACCGAGCGCCTTGAAGGGCAGCGCCGAGAGTTGATTGATGTTTCGGATCAAATTGAGCGTCGGCGCGCATTTATCGAGGCTGTTCTCACTGGAGTGACGGCCGGTGTCGTTGCCGTTGGTGAGGATCACACTATCCGCATCATGAACCGCTCGGCAATGGTGCTGCTTGAAACGCAGTCCGCCGTGGGTGAACCACTTTCAATCATCGCGCCCCGGCTTGACGCCGTTTTGCAGAGCGATCTTAAAGACGAGATTGTCGAAATCGAAAATTCAAATGGCGCGCGGACACTTGCGGTTAAAATCACCCGTGATGAACGTGGCCATGTGCTGACCTTTGATGACATTACGGCACAATTGGCTGATCAACGCCGCGCCGCCTGGGCCGATGTGGCGCGTCGGATTGCCCATGAAATCAAGAACCCGCTGACCCCGATCCAGCTTGCGGCTGACCGGCTGAAACGGCGATTTAGCAAGGAGATTCAAACCGATCCCGCGATGTTTGAACGACTGACCGATACGATTGTTCGTCAAGTTGGTGATTTGCGGCGGATGGTTGATGAATTCTCATCCTTCGCGCGGATGCCAAAGCCGGTATTCCGTCAAGAAGCGATGATTGATATTTGTCGGCAGGCCGTCTTTCTTCACGAGGTTGCGCACCCCGATATTGACTTCCAGATCGTCACCGATGATCCATCCATTTCGATGGTTTGTGACCGCCGCCAATTGACTCAGGCACTGACCAACATCGTCAAAAACGCGATCGAAGCGATTGACTCGGGCGTTGAACTGAACGCCGCACATCGCGGCAATGTCAGAATAGCATTGCAACATGATCCTGATGTCGGGGTGGTGCTGTCTGTTTCTGATAACGGCATCGGCCTTCCGCTTGAGCGTGAGCGGCTAGCCGAACCTTACATGACTACCCGTGAACGGGGGACTGGCCTTGGCCTCGCCATTGTCAAGAAAATTGTTGAAGAGCATGGCGGGCGAATGTGCTTTTGTGACCGTGATGGCGGCGGCACGATTGTCACGCTTGCTTTTGATCAGAGCTTTGCAGCGCCACTCGCCGACGATCATAACCAAGACTCCGAAGCAACGCCCCGCAACCTAACCAGAATAGTGAGCCGCTGAACCCATGGCCCTTGATATCCTAATCGTTGATGATGAAAGCGATATCCGCGAAATTGTTTCAGGCGTTCTGGAGGATGACGGATATGCAACACGCCGCGCCGCCGATAGCGATTCTGCACTCGCCGCAATTGCCGACCGTCGCCCTTCGCTTGTATTGCTTGATGTCTGGCTTAAGGGGTCAAGACTTGACGGGCTTGAAGTGCTTGACGAAATCAAGCGGCGCGATCCGTCTATCCCGGTATTGGTGATATCCGGCCATGGCAATCTTGATACTGCGGTTGCTGCGATCCGGCGCGGTGCGGCTGATTTTATTGAAAAACCGTTTGAAGCCGAGCACCTGCTTCACCTCGTTGCGCGGGCAACCGAAACCGAGCGTTTACGCCGCGAAAATGCCGATCTGCGCGCGCAAATCGGGCTTGATGATGAGCTGACTGGCACGTCAAGCACAGTCAACACAATCCGCGCAACTCTCAAACGTGTCGCTCCAACCGGCAGCCGTGTATTGCTTACCGGCCCCGCAGGCGTTGGCAAGGAGGTTGCTGCGCGGTTGCTGCACAAGTGGAGCAGTCGCTCTGCTGCGCCGTTCGTTGTTGCAAGCGCGGCGCGCATGACACCCGAGCAGGTCGAGGAAATCCTGTTTGGACGCGAATTGAGCGATGATGACATTCAGCCCGGCCTGCTTGAGCGCGCCCATGGTGGGACATTATTTCTTGATGAAATTGCGGACATGCCGCTCAATACACAGGCACGGATACTACGTGTCCTGACCGATCAAAGCTTTGCGCGGATCGGCGGCACCCGTATGGTCAAAGTTGATGTCCGCGTTGTTTCAGCGACCTCCCGCGATCTTATCGAGGAAATTCGTGCTGGCCGGTTCCGCGAAGATTTCTTTTACCGCCTGAACGTTGTGCCGATCCACTTGCCTCCGCTCACCGATCGGCGTGAGGACATTCCGGCGCTCGTCGATCATTTTGTGGCCTGCTTTGCCACCGAACGGCGTATTCGCACCCCGGCGATTGCCACCGAGGCGATTGCAGCGCTCCAGGCCTATGATTGGCCCGGCAATGTTCGCCAGTTGCGCAATATTGTTGAGCGTACGATCATTCTTGCGCCTGGCGAACGGATTGGCAGGATTGATGTTGACATGCTGCCGACAGAGATCGTGAATGAAACCCACGCTTCAGGCAATGGCACGGTAAATGCGATGATGGGTGTCCCACTTCGGGAAGCCCGCGAAACATTCGAACGCGAATATCTGCGTGTTCAAATTCGCCGTTTTTCAGGCAATATTTCACGTACCGCGACCTTTATCGGGATGGAGCGATCGGCATTGCACCGGAAACTAAAAATTTTGGGAATGGCAGAGCTACGTCACGAAGATGACGAAAGCTGCTGACGCAGGCCATTTTACATGCTAGCCCAATCTCGTTGTAAAGCACATTTGCACACACGACGCCGCGTAACGGCGCAGGAGCGGGCGATGACCCGCCAATAGTATAAGAGGTTAGAAATGCCCGAGAAGTCAAACAACCTTCAAGATATATTTCTCAATGCCCTTCGTAAAACCAAGACCCCGGTGACGATGTTCCTGGTTAAAGGTGTAAAATTGCAGGGAATTATAACATGGTTTGATAATTTTTCTGTGCTATTGCGCCGTGATGGGCAATCGCAATTGATTTACAAGCATGCAATATCGACCGTGATGCCAAGTTCTGCGGTCGATCTTGTTCCAATCGCGGCCGCCTTTGAACAAGCCGAGCGCAAAGGACGCCATTTGCAGGATGTGTTCCTTTCACATGTCCAAAAAACATTTAATCCGGTGACGATGTTCCTCGTTAACGGGGTGATGTTGCAGGGCGAAATTGCGGCTTATGATCTGTTTTGTATGCTGCTCCAGCGCGACGGCATGGTGCAACTTGTTTACAAACATGCCATTTCTACGGTTCAGCCAGCCAATCCGCTTAATCTTGCCGAAGAAGATGATGCGGGCGACGATTGAGCGTTTTTTCCAGAAGCAGTGATGATGGTGTCGCGCGCGGTGCGCGCGCTATCGTCATTTGTCCCGAAACCGGCAAATCAAAACTGCGCAGTGCAGATGCGCGGCTTGAAGAAGCGGCAGGCTTGGCTGCGGCCATTGGCATTGATGTTGTTGACCGGATAAGTGTCAAAGTGCGTGACGTCCGTCCAGCAACCCTGTTTGGCACGGGGCAACTCGATAGTTTGAGTGCGAACGTCAACATGCACGAAGCTGAGCTTGTGGTTGTTGATGCGTCGCTTACCCCGGTGCAGCAGCGCAATCTCGAAACCGCGTTCAAGGCCAAGGTGATTGACCGAACCGGGCTGATCCTCGAAATTTTTGGTGAACGTGCAGCGAGTGCTGAAGGTCGGTTACAAGTCGAGCTTGCCCATCTTGATTATCAAGCGGGGCGGCTGGTGCGAAGCTGGACTCACCTTGAGCGGCAGCGCGGCGGTTTCGGCTTTCTCGGCGGGCCGGGTGAAACGCAGATTGAGGCCGATAGGCGGATGATCCGTGACCGCATGGCCAAGCTGCGCCGTGAACTTGCTGACGTGAGCCGTACACGGACGCTCCACCGCAGCAGACGCAAGCGTGCGCCGTGGC
The DNA here is from genome assembly GCA_038042405.1 of Pseudomonadota bacterium. Classification (GTDB taxonomy): domain Bacteria; phylum Pseudomonadota; class Alphaproteobacteria; order Sphingomonadales; family Sphingomonadaceae; genus Aquisediminimonas. The sequence goes on along the minus strand of JBBTEI010000139.1, from coordinate 1,468 downwards.
CGGTGATTGCGCTGGTCGGCTATACCAACGCCGGAAAATCAACACTTTTCAATCGGTTAACTGGCGCTTCTGTAATGGCGGAGGATCTGCTGTTCGCCACGCTTGACCCAACGATGCGACATATATCCCTGCCCGGTATTGATAAGGCCATTCTTTCGGATACGGTCGGCTTTGTCTCTGATTTGCCAACGCAATTGGTTGCAGCATTTCATGCGACGCTTGAAGAAGTCATCGACGCTGACCTGATCCTTCATGTCAGAGACATATCGCATGAAGATAGCGACGCCCAACGTGATGACGTTATCAAAGTGCTGGGTGATATCGGGATCAGCGGCGAAAATGGCGCGCCACTCATTGAGGCCTGGAACAAGATTGACTTGCTAGCCCCCGAAGCACAGGCATTTCACAAGGCCGAAGCCACCCGGCGCGATGATGTCGTGCCGCTATCAGCTTTGACGGGGGAGGGGGTGGCCCCATTGCTTGGGATGCTTTCAACCCGTTTGACCAAGACGCGGCGGATCCATCATATCAATGTTGGGGCAGGCGACGGCGCAACAATTGCGTGGCTTCATGCACATGGCAGCGTTGTTGATGAAAGCGTAGAGGATGATCAGATGGTGATTGAGGTGCGGCTATCTGACGAAGATTTCGCGCGCTTTCAGTCGCGGAGTTTGGCCTGAACCCAAAGTGCTTCTTTGGCGTCAAGATTGAGCGCCACAAATGCTTTGCCAGCAATATCTTCCATAACGCGAAACCGTTTTTCAAATTTGCCGTTGGCGCGGCGCAGCGCATCTTCAGGCTCGACGCCAAGATGACGTGCCCAGTTGACGACTGCGAAGAGCAGATCACCGATTTCTTCAGCACGGTGAATATCTGAGGAAGCTGATTTAACCTCCTCTATTTCCTCTATTATTTTATCGAGAGCGCCGCGATCATCGGGCCAATCGAAGCCGGTACGCGCTGCACGCTTTTGGAGCTTTTCGGCACGCATCAAAGCCGGCAGCGATAGTGCAACGCCACCAACTGCGCTTGGGTCGACTGAAGTGCCGCGTTCAGCTGCCTTCAAGGCTTCCCAATCGGGTTTTTCTTTATTCTCACCAAAGACATGCGGATGGCGGCGGATCATCTTGTCACAAATTGCATTGATCACATCGGCGAAATCAAAATACCCAGCTTCCTCGGCCATGCGTGCGTGGAACGCGACTTGGAACAGCAGATCACCAAGTTCATCGACTAGCGCTGCCATATCAAGCCGCTCAATCGCATCCGCGACTTCATAGGCTTCCTCGATTGTGTAGGGCGCGATGGTCGCGAAGGTTTGCTCAACGTCCCACGGGCAGCCATTTTGCCGATCACGCAGCCGCGCCATAATCGCAATTAACGGCGCAATATCAGCGTGAGGGGGGTCTGAGGGTGGATTCATTCGCGTATATCCATAAGTCCGATAATATATATTATGTAAAATTTA
>JBBTEI010000138.1:0-11588 GCA_038042405.1 Pseudomonadota bacterium | reverse complement strand
CCTGCGACCCTCTGTTCCCAAAACAGATGCGCTACCAGGCTGCGCCACTCCCCGAACCAGATGGACGCCCTTAGCGGGCTTATTGCGCACTGTCTATCCCGCAGACGTCGCAATTAGCTGCACATAGAATTTTATCATCCGCGACAGGTTTTTGGTGGTGATATGTTCATTGGTGCCGTGGATCATGCCTGTCTCTTTGATTGTAAAATGCGCGGGTGCAAAACGGTAAACATCGTCGGAAATGCCCGAGAAGCTGCGGCTATCGGTGCCCGCGACTACGAGGTAGGGCACTACCGGTGCCCCGGGAGCCTGCGTCGAAGCCGCTGTTGCGATCAACGACCAGCCCTTCGATGTCGTCGAAGAAACAGGGGATGGCTCACGCGGCGGCTTCACCCAATCCAGCGTAACGGGCAATTTGCCCACCGCCGCCTTGGCACGCGCCATGACATCGGTGGATGTGTTCCAAGGTGCGATTCGGTAATTGATCAGCGCGGTCGCAGTTTGCGGCAGGACATTTTCCTTCGGGCTGCCCTGAAGCATCGTCGGCGCGATTGTGGTGTGAAACAGCGCCGCGCCCGAGGGCGTTTTGCCGACGGTGCGCAGAGTGATGCTTGAAAAAGCCCATTGGTTTGCCGCCGCCATTTTAGTGAGTGTATCGCCGCGCGCCGCAAGTGCCTTGATCATTTCAAGGCCAGGGCCTTTGAGCTCAAGCGGGAAGGGGTTTCCGTTGATCGCCACGATTGCCTTGGCAAGATTAACGACGCCGGTTTCGCTTGGTGGCATTGAGGAATGCCCACCGGGCGCTTTCGCAGTGAGGCGTAGCGTTGCATAGCCTTTTTCAGCAACGCCAATCATGATCGCCGGGCCGTTAATGACGGGGGCATCGCGGACGATTGCGCTGCCCTCATCAATCGTAAACAGGGCCTTCACGCCGCGCTGGGCCAGCAGGTCGGCGGCGGCCTTCGCTCCGGTGCCGCCAACTTCTTCATCATGGCCTGAAACAAGATAGATGCCGCGTTTTGGCACAAAGCCGTTTTTGGCGAGGGCTTCAAAGGCTTCGAACAGGCCGATGAGCGAACCTTTGTCATCAACCGCACCGCGCCCCCACACTGCGTTTTCGGCAAGCTGGCCAGAGAAGGGTGGATATTTCCAGTCTTTTTCCGTGCCCTCGGTCACGGGCACAACGTCTTGATGGGCCATCAATATGATTGGCTTGAGCAAAGCATCAGAGCCTACCCAGTGATAAACAAGGGCGTGTCCACCCACGATCTCACGCTTCATTTTGTCGTGTATCGCCGGATAAGTGTTTTGCAGCCAGAGGTGGAAGCGATCCCATTCCGCAATCTTGTTATCCGCAGCGTTCTGATTTGAAATGGTCTGGAAACGGATCGCTTGGCCAAGGTTTGCGGCAGCCGCGCTCAGGTCAAATGCGGGTGCGGCGGCGAGCGTGACGGATTGTTCGACGAAGCTCTCCGCAGGCGCAAATGTCATCGTCCGATAGCCAATAACGCCACCAGCAATGAGCAGGCCCGTGCCTGCTGCCAAGCCGAATTTTTTGATCGCGCCCATGATAATCCTCCCAGTATTTGCCGCAATCGAATACGGGGCGCATTGGCGACTGTCTTGCACAAAAGTGCACCCAAAGTTGACGAAGCGCACAGATGGCCGCACCGCAACGGCGTATGACTAATGAAAGCGAAATCCTATGCAGCTCCTCCGAACTCCCGATGATGCCTTTGCCGACATTGCCGATTATCCGTTTGCGCCCAATTACCTGAGTGTGAGTGATGCCAACGGAACCGCGCTGCGGATCCATTATGTTGATGAAGGGCTACGCGATGCAGCGCCAATTCTACTGATGCACGGCGAGCCTACCTGGTCATATCTCTATCGCAAATTCGTACCGCCTCTTGTCGAAAAGGGCCATCGTGTCGTTGCGCCAGACCTTATCGGCTTTGGTAAATCTGATAAGCCAGCGGATCGCGAGGATTATACGTACGAACGTCATGTCGCGTGGATGAGCGAATGGCTTAAGTTGGTTGACCTCACCGGGATTACCCTGTTTTGCTAGGATTGGGGCGGCTTGATTGGGCTCCGCCTCGTCGCAGCATTCCCCGATAGGTTTGCAAGGCTGATCGTGGCGAACACGGGGCTTCCGGTTGGCACGGGATGGTCGGAAGGATTTGAAAATTGGCGCGCGTTCAGCCAGCGCGTCGAGACGTTTCCGACCGGTTTCATTGTCAATGGCGGCTGCGTTCGTGATCTATCACCACAAGAAGTTGCGGCTTATGATGCGCCCTTCCCGGAAGAGCGCTACAAAGCTGGCGCGCGGCAATTCCCAACGCTGGTGCCCGTGACTCCCGAACATGCCTCCATTGCCGAGAATCTGGCGGCTTGGGATGTGTTGGAACGCTTTGACCGCCCCGTATTGACCTGCTTTAGTGATAAAGACCCGGTGACTGCTGGTGGCGAAAGGGAGTTTGTTGCGCGCATCCCCGGCGCGGCGGCGCAGCTGCACATAATTATCGCTGATGCGGGGCATTTTCTGCAAGAGGATAAGCCCGCAACGCTCGTCACCCTGATTCATGATTTTATAATGGCAGGGTAATCTGCCGCTGGTGACCCCTACGGGAATCGAACCCGTGTTTCAGCCGTGAAAGGGCCGCGTCCTAACCGCTAGACGAAGGGGCCAGCGCGCTGGCGAAATGGGCCATTACGGATTTGGGTGGCACAGGTCAAGCTGTTGCCTGGCCAGTTTTGCAATAGATTGGATTTTGGGCAAAAGCGATTGATTGCCTGCGTCTGGTCATTGTGCCATTTATCGCAGCGAGGGGTAAGCATCACAGGTTAAAGTGCCGAAATCGGCGTCGCGTAAAATTCGCGGAGGATTTGCAAATGGGCATCGAAGAAGTGGCAAATCGGGGTGCTACGGCTCCCAAGGGCGATATGGCAGCGAGCGGCGGCAGTTTCTGGAAATCGCTGCAAGGGATATTAACGGCGGCGGCTGGGCTTGTGGCAGCAATCACGGGGCTTCTGATAGGGCTGAGTCAGGCGGGCATCATTGGGCGCGATGATAAGCCGTCTCCTCCGGTTGTGATTGACCAGACGAAAGCCAAAATTGACGAGAAAGTGCTTGCGCCGTCTAAATCAGAGCTAACGACCAAACCCGCCTCACTTCTAGGTGTTGAGCGTGAATATAAGGTTGGAAAAATGAGCGACGGGTTCGCGTGGGTGCGCAGTGAGCCAACGGTATCAAGTAAAGGACTGGAGCAATTGCCATCGGGGGCGCATGTGATGTGCACGAGCCGCGCCGTCGTTGACATTGTAAGTACTGTCAACCGCACATGGCGCTATTGCAGCGCACATAAAGGCTATGTCAGTGCGCGGCTGCTGTTGCTGGTCGATGGCTGATCAATCGGCCCACGCCGCATCGTCGATGTGAAGCTCAACCTGTCCGCGCCCGCCCCAATCATCAATCTTGGCACGCCCTGCAATCCAGAGGCGGCGATCGCTTGGTGCGCCGAGGATCGCTTGGCCAAGTGGTGTGTCACGCGAACGGAATGCCACAGTTTTTAGGGATTTTCCGTCATCACCGGCCATGATCGCACGGACATGATCGCTGCCTACGACATCAGCCTTAATGACGCGCACTGGCCCGGCGGCAATACGCGGGGCGGGCCAGCCCATGCCATATGGCCCGACCCTTTCAAGCGTTTCAACCAGTGAGGGCGTAATCCCACCGGGGGCAACGAGTACATCGAGCAGCAGCGCCCGGCTTTTGCTTGCGCGCGCGACATCTGCCGACAAGCGTGCGTCAAGAAATTCGGCGAGTGCATCAATTTGATCGGCCATCACAGTGATGCCCGCAGCCATCGCATGGCCGCCGCCCGCGACGAGCAAGCCTTCATCTTTTGCCGCAAGTACCGCCGCCCCAAGATCAACGCCTGCGATTGAACGGCCTGATCCTTTGCCGATGCCATCCTCATCCACCGCAATAACTATCGCGGGGCGGCCAAGCCTTTCTTTGAGGCGACCCGCGACAATCCCGATGACGCCGGGGTGCCAGCCGTGCCCGCTAACGAGTGCAACCGCGCGATTGCCTTGACCAACGACGCGCTCGTCCGCACTTTGTTGAACAGCGGCTTCAATAGTCCGGCGCTCGCCATTGAGGCGGTCAAGCTCTTGGGCGATTTCGCGGGCTTCGTGTGCGTCATGAGTGGTCAGCAGACGGACGCCAAGATCAGATTTGCCGACGCGCCCGCCTGCATTAATCCGTGGGCCAAGCGCAAAGCCAAGATCGGAGCAGAGCGGCGAACGATTAAGCCGCGAAGCTTCAATCAGCGCATTCAGTCCGATATTTTTGCGTGTGGCCATTACCTTGAGACCCTGTGCTACAAACGCACGGTTCAGCCCCTTAAGCTGCGCCACGTCTGCCACAGTACCCAGCGCAACAATATCGAGCAGCTCAAGCAGCTTTGGCTCTTCGCGCACGCTGAAAAAACTGCGCGCGCGCAGCGTACGGATGATAGCCGCGCCGAGCAGGAAGGCAACGCCAACTGCCGCTAAATGCCCGTGCGCCGCCGCCTCGGGAGCCTCATCAAGCCGATTGGGATTGACGATCGCAAATGCGCGCGGAAGCATGGTTGCGCATTTGTGATGATCAACGACGATCACATCAATGCCTGCGTCCTTGGCTTGGGCAAGTGCTTCAAACGCCTGTGCACCACAATCGACCGTGACGATCAATGTTGATCCCGTTGCCCCAAGGGCAACCAATGCTTCGCCTGATGGGCCGTACCCTTCCATTAAGCGGTCGGGAATATAAGCCGAAGCTGTAAGCCCCAGACCGTGGAGCAAGCGGATCAGCAGCGCCGCCGATGTCGCCCCATCCACATCATAATCACCAAAAATGGTGACCGTCTCATTCGCCGCAACCGCGTCAGCAATCCGCGCGGCGGCGCTATCCATGTCATGAAAAATTGATGGGTCAGGCATGAACGACCGGATCGAAGGCGCGCGGTACGCCGCAAGCTGATCAGGCGGGCAGCCGCGCGAGAGCAACAACTGTGTAAGTATATCCTTCTCATCAAGCCCGCTATCGCGTGCATCAGCAGACGCGGCGCGCCACCGCCAAGCTTGGCTAGTGATTGAGTTAGTGATGGAAAGGGGGGAGGACACGACGGAGTGCATAGCGGGAAGCGGCGGGCCGGGGCAAGGGTGCGCAAAGGAGGGGGCAACAACTTCGTCATTGCGGCGCTTTGCTCGCAATGACGAAGTTGGGTCATATAATGGGTTCTCATCATCAAACCCACGTCGCGGTGGACATGATCCGGGATCAGGCGGGCATCATATTTGGAACATGGCTGGCTTCGCATTTTTGGCGGTTTTCTGAACAAGTTGATACTGAATCGACATATTTTTCAACCCTCAAAATTGGCTGTGGAGTGACGAAAATGGCAAGCAAGACGAAGGTAGGTTTCATCAGGAGAGTGAAGCAGATTGCCTTTGTGTAGGACAGCGTTTTTTGGGTGGCGCGGTTGGGGTGAGGCTTTCTGGCTTGAGGTTTGCTATCTCGGGTGGTGCTTCCCATTTCGGTAGTCGAACCTACAAGCGGTATGAATGCAGCTTTTGCTCCAATGTCAAGTTAAAGCGGTGGTTGACTCGCTGGCTGTTGATAGCGCCGCAGCCCTTAGCGCCAACAGCCAAGCTACAAACAAAATTGAATATGGGAGCCAAATTATCTCGCACCACCAAGTCTCAGAAAATAGGCTCACAAAACTCTGATAGAGGCGTTCCGCAGCGATTACAGCCACAAAAACAAATGTTGCCCAAGAGCGAAACGGCATTTTGCTGTTCCATCCAAGTAACCTGCTTCTGCCATTATAATTGCGCAAGCTGATCCAGGTCAGAGCGATGACAAAGGGTGCAGAAACGGCGGCCAAAATCAGGTCTTGAAACATCGGTATTGCGATAGAGTCAGCATAGGGGTCGAGAGTGCCAGATCGCAACAGCATCGGATAATAAAGGATACTAGTAAAGACGAGTCCGCACGGGACATCCGCCGCGAGCAACCAAATTGGCCAACGATGTTGTGGCGTAAGCAAATCCATAGTCCTCATATTCCCGACCGACGATACTACTCCAGCCACCCTCTATTGCTAAGGATTTTGTTGATGATCTGCCACTCAAACAGACGGCAGCCTTTCGACCGTCCGGCTCAAAACCTACCTTTTCGTACACCCTTAACAAACCGGAAACACTAAAAAAGAGGAGGCAGTGCACCCAACACCCCCTAATTCCCCCCACGCCGCTCACCCGGCTCGACACGTACCCCGTCGCGGTCAATGCGCATGTTAAGGGGGACGCCACCAATTTCGGTGTCGAGCGTCAGGTTATCATTACCAAGCCTGATTTCGCTTTCATCGATGTTGATCGGAATATCGGGCATTTCCGGGATATCGGGCAATTCAAGCTGCGGGCGTTGCTCCTCCGGGGTGGGGGCTGGAGCGGGGCGCGCTGCTCCCTTAATCGCTTGGCTCATAAAATCACGCCAGATGCGTGCGGGGAGGCCGCCGCCGTTGATGCCGCGAAGCGGCGCATTGTCATCATTTCCTACCCAGACGCCGACAATCAGGTCACCTGCAAAGCCAATGAACAGCGCGTCGCGATTGTCCTGACTCGTCCCGGTTTTTCCATAAGTCTTGATGTTGAGCGCTGCCGCACGGCCCGTTCCCTGCGTGACGGTGGCACTCAGCATATCGCGTAGCATTTCATTGCTGCTGCCCATCCGACGCTCACCGCCAAATAGCCGCGCCCATAAGCCGGGCGGGTCTTTGGGGATGGCAAGCGGTGTGACCGGCATCGTCCCAGCCGCGACTGCGGCATAGGCCGATGTCAGTTCAAGCAGCGTTAGCCCCGATGATCCAAGTGCCAGACTCGGGTCAGCCGTCAGCGGGCTTTTTATCCCCAGATCGCGTGCGGCGCTGATCACGGCCTTTTCACCAAGCTGATTATAGAGGCGGACGGCGGCGACATTGCTTGATCGCGCAAACGCCTCTCGCAGTGTGATCTGCCCGCGATAGCGATCACTACTGTTTTTGGGGCGGTAAGCGCCGATCGTGATCGGTGTATCGTCAATCAGTGTATCGGGCGTCATCCCCGAACGCAGCGCGGCGAGGTAGACGAATAACTTAAAGGTTGAACCCGGTTGGCGCAGTGCTTGGGTCGCACGGTTGAAGGGCGATTTGTCATAGCTGCGCCCGCCGATCATTGCGACGACTTCACCATTTGGACGCATGGCAACGAGTGCGACCTGCGCCTTGCCAAGTGGTGCGCCACCAACCACGCGCCGTGCGATTCTCTGTAGTCGCGCTTCAAGTGTCGTCGTTACCCGTTCATTGCCATAGCCTTCTTCGACAAGTGCCCGCGCACGCGGCATTGCCCAATCGGCAAAATAGGTGCCTGTCGGAAGCGTCGGTCGAATGCGAACGTCGATTCTGGCCGGAGAAGTCGCGCGTGCCTTGGCTTTGCTAATTGCCCCGGTTGCGACCATTGCCGCCATCACCATTTGTGCCCGCTTGCGCGCAGCCTTGAGGTTGCGTGTCGGCGCGAGACGGGAAGGGGCCTGAACCAACCCCGCAAGCATCGCCGCTTGGGGCAGTGTCAGCCGCTCGGGCTGGCGAAAAAAATAATGGAGGGAAGCCGCGCGCAGACCGTAAACATTATCGCCAAAATAGACGTTCGATAGATAGCGTTCGAGAATTTGATCCTTGGTCAACCATCCCTCAAGCCAAAAAGCGATTAACATTTCGCGCGCCTTGCGGGTGAGGCTGCGTTCGGGGGTAAGGAAGGTAATCTTTGCAAGCTGCTGGGTAATGGTGCTGCCGCCCTGCTTAACCCCATCGCCGCGCAGATTGCTCCACAGCGCCCGCGCCAATCCGCGCGGATCAATACCGAAATGGCTATAAAATCGGCGATCTTCAATCGCGAGAAACGCGTCTTTGACATGGGGGGGAAGCGCACCAACCTTGACGGGCACGCCGATAATCGCGCCGTTTCGCGCAAAGGGCTGTCCGTCCGACGCGAGCAAGGTTAACTGGGGCGGTGCGATCGGTTGCAGTGACTTTGATAGCGGCGCTGTCACCGCCAACCAAAGAAACAGTAGAATCAAAACCAGCAGCGCCGCCGCCGATCCACGCTTGATCCACAACCACCGCCTTGTCCAGCGCGATGGTGCAACCGGCGCGAGTTCATTCGGTGGCGCAGCCCATGATCCCGGACTGGGCAGCGGGGCCACCGCACCAAAATCATAGGGCGCACCTAACGTCGATGTGGTGGTGTTGAGTAGTTGATCATTCATTCTCTGCTGTATTATATCAACATTACAGCAAAGGGGAGAGGGAAAATGTACTGACCAGAATTAGCCTGTTTTAAGCAGCTCGATCACGCTTGGATCTTTGCCCGTCGCTTGGGTGCGGTAAGATGGTAGAAGGTTGCGTTCGGCAAGTAAGGTGCGAGTCTGCGCGATTGAAGCTGGTTTGCCAAAGTGCCAGCCTTGGCCCTTGTGGCAGCCAAGTTGACGTAGTCGTTCTTCGATCTGCGCGTCTTCAATACCTTCTGCTGTAACAGGCAAGCCAAGGCTATCACCAAGCCGCGTGATCGCATTGACGATGGCGGCACTTTCAGCATTTTCGAGGATTGAGGTCACGAAGCTCTTATCGATTTTGATCCGGTCAAAGGGCAATGCGCGCAAATGGGCAAGCGAGCTATATCCTGTACCAAAATCGTCAAGCGCAAGGCGGATACCTTGATTCTTAAGGCTGCCAACGATTGACTGCGCGAGTGCAAGGTTTTCAAACAGCGAGGTTTCGGTGATTTCAATTTCAAGCCGATTGGCAGGGAAGCCTGTTTCTACGAGCAGCTTAACGATCTTTTGTGCCAGCCAAGGATCTTTTAGCTGACTTGGCGAGATGTTGACCGAGATTACGAGCGACTGATCCCATGTCTTGGCTTCTTCAAGCGCCTGGCGCATCACCGACATCGAGAGGTCAGCAATCATGCCGGTCTCTTCGGCAATCGGGATGAAGCTGTCAGGGGGCACCAGCCCACGTGTCGGGTGATCCCAGCGCGCCAGCACTTCAAACCCGCCGAGACGGCCCGTGGTTAGGTCAATCTGCTGCTCAAAATAGGGTACAAATTCATTGCGCGGAATGCCAACGCGCATCCCCGATTCCACTTCATTGCGGATTTGGAGATTATGCTCCATCGAAGCATCAAACCAAGCAAAGCGATTACGACCCTGATGTTTGGCGTCATACATTGCTATGTCTGCCCGCCGGATCAGAGCATCGATCGTTTCGCAATCAGCCGCGCTGTGTGCGATGCCTATAGAAACGCTAATATGGGCAAAAATACCATCTGCATCAAAGGGTTGTGAGAGTCGTGCTACGATTGCTTCGGCAACGCGTTCGACAATATCAAGGTTGGCAGTATCAAAAACGAATGCGCACGCAAATTCATCGCCACCTAGGCGCGCCGCAATTGAATTTGGTGGCATCAGGCCAGCGACTTCGGCGGCAACTGCTTTGAGCAGGGCATCACCAATCGCATGGCCGTGAACATCATTGATGTTTTTGAAATTGTCGAGGTCAAGCACCAGCATTGCGAGTGATTTCTGGCGTCGGATGGCCTTGCTCAGCAATTCCGCTCCGTTCTCGGCAAGCGAGCGACGATTGTGGAAGCCGGTGAGTGGGTCGCGGAGCGCCAACACCTGTGCGCGTTCTTCAGCAGCCTTGCGTTCTTCGACTTCGCGGGTAAGCTCTTTGTAGCGTCGCCAGCCAAATAGCATCAGTGCAATATTGAGCAGGAGTGCAACAGTGAGGGTGTTATCAGCCCCGCCACCAGCGCCTGCAATCATATCGATTGTTGATGTCAGAACTGATGTTCCTGTTCCGACAAACATGATAATTGCGGCGACGACGATACCGCCCGTGACGATGTCGCGTTGCGCCGCTTTCGCTGGCGAACTTGCGGTAGGTTTGTCACGTTTGATGATTGTGCTCACTATATACGCCCCGTTCAATACTCAATAGAGCATTCGGTAGCATCGCGGGGTGAAGAAGCGGTTAATCGGGCCACAAGATTTTGACGCATGTGATTGACGTGTGTACGGCGCAAGGCTAGGGCACAACTACTTTCTTCAAGGAAAGATACGTTTTGTACGCCTAAGGGCGACGCTGATCGGCGAGGTTTCGCCCGTCGGCGTTTTTCGTTTGGCGTCGATAAAGGGTTGAAAAGCGCATGTTTGAGAGTTTGAGCGAACGGCTTGGCGGCGTTTTTGATCGTCTGCGCGGGCGCGGTGCGCTCAATGAAGCTGATGTTCGTGAGGCGATGCGCGAAGTGCGAGTCGCGTTGCTTGAGGCTGACGTCGCGCTGCCGGTTGTACGCTCGTTTATCGATAGTGTTACCGAAAAAGCGGTTGGCCAGTCGGTTCTCAAATCAATTACGCCGGGCCAGCAAGTCGTCAAGATCGTCAATGACGCACTGATCGAGATGCTTGGTTCAGAAGCGTCTGAACTTGAGCTTGCGGTAAATCCACCTGCGATCATTATGATGGTCGGGTTGCAAGGCTCGGGTAAGACGACGACGACCGCGAAGATCGCCAAACGCCTGACCGAAAAAGACCGCAAGAAAGTGCTGATGGCGTCGCTCGACGTCAACCGCCCCGCCGCGCAGGAGCAGCTTGCCGTGCTCGGCACGCAGGTCAGCGTTGCTACGCTCCCGATTGTTGCCGGGCAACAGCCGGTCGATATCGCACGGCGCGCGCTTCAGGCGGCGAAGCTTCAAGGTTATGACGTACTGATGCTTGATACGGCGGGTCGGCTTCATGTCGATACGCAGTTGATGGATGAGATGAAGGCGGTCGCAACCGTCGCTGATCCGGCCGAAATCCTTCTCGTCGTTGATGCGCTCACCGGCCAGGACGCCGTAAATGTTGCGAAGAATTTTACTGCACAAGTCCCGCTGACCGGGGTTGTCCTTACGCGGATGGACGGTGATGCGCGCGGCGGCGCGGCGCTGTCGATGCGCGCGGTTACTGGCAAGCCTATCAAGTTCGTTGGGATGGGTGAAAAACTCGACGCTCTTGATGTGTTTCATCCAAGCCGCGTTGCCAGCCGCATCCTCGGCATGGGCGATGTCGTCAGCCTAGTTGAGCGCGCCGCCGATGTGTTTCAGCAGGAAGAAGCTGAGGCAATGGCCGAAAAAATGGCCAAGGGTCAGTTCGATATGAACGATCTGCGCCAACAGCTTAAGCAGATGCAGCGCATGGGCGGGCTCGGCGCGCTTGCGGGGATGATCCCCGGCATGAAAAAGGCACAGGCGGCAATGGCGTCAAGCAATGTTGATGACCGCGTGCTGATCCGGATGGACGCGATGATCGGATCAATGACGCCTAAGGAACGCAGCAAGCCTGAATTGCTTCAGGCCAAGCGCAAGATCCGCATCGCCAAGGGCAGCGGCACGACGGTTCAGGACGTTAACAAACTTCTTAAAATGCATCAGGAAATGGCTGGCGCAATGAAGAAAAT
>JBBTEI010000137.1:0-13989 GCA_038042405.1 Pseudomonadota bacterium | reverse complement strand
CCCGTTGCACTTCAAATGTGAATCCACACCCGCATCGCGTGCGGGGCGACGATTTCATGTAATTCCCGCCCCCAAAAAAACGCTGTCCTACAGTTCTCCTTTTGTGCTCCACTGCGACTCGCAATTTTACAGGAGCCTGTCATGACCAAAGCCGCTAAATGTAAGCCCGCCGCTGACTATCGCACCGATGCCCCCCGGATTGATGGCTGGACGCCACAGCGACAGGCGGCGTTTTTGATGACGCTCGCGCAGACGGGGCTGGTCAGCCGCGCGTGTGATGTGGCGGGGATGAGCACGAGTGCGGCCTATGCGCTGCGGCGTGAACCGCGCGGGCGCGCGTTTCATCTCGGGTGGCAGGCGGCGCACCTGATTGCGCGTGACAGATTGGAGGATGTCCTGCTTGAGGCCGCGATCAGCGGGGTTGAAAGTGTGACCACGCGGGTCGAAACGACGACGCACCGGCGGGCGTTAAACGGTGGGCTTTCGATGCGGGTGCTCAACCGGCTTGATCTGCGTTTGGCCGCCATTGATGATGTAGGCCTCGCCGCTGCACGCAGTGTCGCGTCGGCGTTTGAGGCATTTATCGGCCTCGTCCTGAATGATGGCGTCCTTGAAGATAGCAACGCCGAAGCGATTGCGGCGTTTCTTGAGGCGCATCCCGATCCGCTTGGCAGCCAAAATGCGCGTGTAGCCGCGCCAGTGCATAGTATGCCAGTGCCTCAACTTGTTGAGAAATCCGCCATTTCTGCGCGCGGCTCGGTCAGCACTCTGCCAGTTACAGGATGGGCCGTCGGGATGGTGGCGGTGAAACTGGGCAATGCCCCTGAAATGGCGCTCCGCAAAGCCGCTTGAGGAAAAAAATCGTCATCCCCGCCTGCGCGGGAACCCATAATCTCCGAACTCCTCAGTATATGGATTCCCGCCTGCGCGGGGATGACGGGCTATGTTCGGGTAGCGTAATCTAAACTTATGGCTTCAGCACGCAGCCCTCAATCCACGCGATAATCTCGCTGCGCCGCCGTTTGTCATCAAGGATATCGGCATCAATCCCCAATTGCCAAGCCGTCGCCGCGTCACCTGGCGCACCCGCGAGCGTCAGCATTTGCGCGGTGTAATGCTCAAGCGCTGCGGCGTCGGCGAAAAAGCCTTGGCCGATCATGTCATCGCCGTAGAGCGTGTAAAGCTGGGCAAGATGCGCCAAATCAAATTCGGGATGATATTGCGCCGCCCACACGTGCGACCTTCCGACGGGGATGATCGCGGCCTGGATCCGGCTATGGCTGTTTGAGGCGAGCAAGGTCGCGCCCTCGGGGAGGCGGGTAACTTCGTCATAATGGATGCAGGGTGCATCGTAACTCGGCCCCTTGCCGCTGACGAAGGGGTGGGGGCCGAGCGGCACGATCTTGCGGGCAAAGCCAACCTCGCGGCCCGACGGGTGGTAAGCGACTTCGCCGCCCGCCGCCATCGCCGCGATTTGCAAGCCCCAGCAACTGCCAAGGATCGGGATGCCGGTTTCGCCCGCCGCCTTCACCACCGCAATCTGGTTGGTCACGGCAAAATCCTGATCATAGGCATGGAGCGCGGAGCCGCTGATCACCATCCCGTCATAATCGGTAAAGTGGCGGCCATAGGGCGTCCGCGCTTCGGGATCGGCGGCGTGGAAGATGTCAATCTCAACGTCCGGGAAATGCGCGGTGATCGCTTCGGCATAAATCCCGCTCGCGGTGCGAAGCCCCTTTGCCGTGGTGCCGTCGCGCCGCTCTCGCGGATTGCCCTCGATGATCAGCAGGCGGGTCATGCGTTAAAAACCAAGTGCGTCGGCCACCGCCTTGTGCATGATCTTTCCGCCCATGACGTTGAGGCCGTTTGCAAGATGCGGATCAGCGGCCATTGCGCCTTCCGTCCCGAGATTGGCAAGGCGCAGCGCAAAGGGCAGCGTCGCATTGTTGAGCGCAAAGGCCGATGTCCGCGCGACCGCGCCCGGCATGTTGGCGACGCAGTAATGGATCACGCCTTCTTCAACAAACACGGGATTGTCATGCGTCGTCGCGTGGCTCGTTTCAAAGCAGCCGCCTTGGTCAATCGCGATATCGACGAGCACTGAGCCGCGTTTCATTGTGCGCAGCATTTCGCGGGTGACAAGCTTTGGCGCGGCGGCCCCCGGAACGAGCACAGCGCCAATAACAAGGTGCGCGCGCGCGACGGCGGCGGCAATCGCGGCCTTTGAAGCGTAGGCGGTTTTGATCTGGCTTGAGAAAAACATATCAAGCTCGGCAAGGCGATCATTGTTGATGTCATAGATCGTCACATCAGCGCGCATCCCGACCGCCATCTGTGCCGCGTTAACGCCCGATACGCCGCCGCCAAGAATCGCGACTCGCGCGGGCGGAACACCGGGAACACCGCCGAGGAGGACGCCGCGTCCGCCCTGTTCCTTCTCAAGATAATGCGCGCCAACCTGAACCGACATGCGGCCAGCGACTTCGGACATTGGCTTCAAAAGCGGGAGCGAGCCATTCTTTGCGGTCACGGTTTCATAGGCGATGCACGTCGCGCCTGATTTCATCAGCCCCTTGGCTTGTTCGGGGTCGGGTGCGAGGTGAAGATAGGTAAAGAGCGTGTGGCGCGCCTCGAGCATCGCGATTTCTTGGGCCTGCGGTTCTTTGACTTTTACAATCATGTCCGCTTTGGCGAAAGTATCAGCGGCGGTTGCAACAATGGTTGCACCCGCCTCAACATAGTCGGCATCGCTGAAATCAATCCCCATGCCTGCTTGCGTCTGAATGAAAACCTGGTGACCCGCAGCGCTTAATTCAGACACTGAGGCAGGTGTTAGGCCGACGCGATATTCGTGGTTTTTAATTTCCTTGGGGACGCCAATGCGCATATTCTGCTCCTGAATTGATGATTGTCCACGACATACGCTTACGGCTCTGCGCCGTCCATATCTGCGGCGTAGATTTTGCGATCGGAGCATTTTCTGCTGGCAATTGCCGCGCGGCTGTGGCCAAAACGGTTTGCGAGGAACGGTTTGTTAACCATGAGAGCCGAAAAAGGCCCATGTTTTAGAAAAAGGGAGAAACGCCATGCGCGCGTCAATTACACGTCTTATCACTACTACTGTTGTTTTGCCGCTTGCCGTCCTTGCGACACCGGCCTTTGCAGAAGAAGCCCCGGAAGGCCCGCCGGATCCGCTTTCGATTGATTTTACGCTGGCGGCGTATAGCGATTATCGCTTTCGCGGACTGACGTTGAGCGACAAGGATTTTTCAATACAGCCGACGATTACGGCGACGCTGGCGTCTGGTTTTTACGGATCGATCTTTGCTTCGAACATCGCCGATAGCCCAGGCGATGATATTGAGATTGATTTGATCGCTGGCTTCTCAAAAGAGATCGGCAAAGTGACGGCCGGGATCAACGCCACATATTATCTTTATCCCGGATTTTCGAGCATCAACTATGTCGAATTTATCGGCACGCTTGGCACGGCGGTTGGGCCGGGCGAGGTTGGAGTCACGCTGGGTTATTCGCCGAAGCAGGATAATATCGGTGATACTGACAATGTCTATGTCGCGCTTAACGGATCGGTGCCGATCAAGGGCACGCCCTTCTCGCTTGCGGGATCGGTTGGTTATGAAGACGGTGCCTTTGGTGACAAGAAAAAGGATTGGTCGCTCGGCGTGACGGCTGATGTGGCCGGGTTCACGCTTGGGGCATCATATATTGATACAAAGCGCGGCGGGCCTTTGGGCGACGCTACCGCTGTATTTTCAATCAGCAGAGACTTTTAATCGAGGGAAAGGATGCACCCGCGACGGCGGGTGCATAAATTGCATGTCGATCAAGCTGGCAACATGGATTACCGAACACGGCGTCGGCGAAGTTGAGTGCATCATTCCCGATATGAATGGGGTGCAGCGTGGTAAGGTCTTGCCTGCCAAGAAATTTCTTGGATCAGTCAAGGATGGCACGCTGCGCATTCCCGGCAGTATTTTTACAGTGACGATCAACGGCGAATATCCCGAAGATATTGGCCACATCATTCCAGAATATGATCCCGACCAGATCATGGTGCCCGATCCCGGCACCATCTGTGAGGCACCCGGTTTTACCACGCCAACGGCCTATGTCATCTGCGACGCATTTGACCAAGCGGGGGTACCGATCGCGATTGCGCCGCGTATGATATTGAAGCGCGTCCTCAAGCTTTATGAGGATAAGGGGTGGCGGCCCGTTGTCGCGCCCGAAGTTGAGTTTTACCTTGTTTCAAAGAATATCGACCCTGATTTTCCACTCGTGCCGCCGTCAGGCCGGTCGGGTCGTCCAGAAACTGCAAGCCAGCCTTATGGGCTTGAGGCGCTTGGCGAGTTTGAGGATATTATCGATCATATTTATGATTTCTGTGAGAAGGCCGGGCTGGATATCGATACGATGATCCACGAATCGGGTGCCGCACAGCTAGAGGTCAATTTCCTCCACGGTGATCCGCTTAGGCTTGCCGATGAGGTGCTGCTGTTCAAACGGATCGTGCGGCAGGTTGCGCTTGAACATGGCGTCTATGCGACATTCCTAGCCAAGCCGATGAGCGATCAGCCGGGAAGCGCTATGCACATTCATCAGTCGGTGCTTGATGCAACGACTGGCAAAAATATCTTCAGCCTGAGCAACGGCAAGGATAGCGCACTGTTCCGCAGCTATATTGCAGGTCTTGCGCGGTTGCTGCCACAAGTCGCGCCAATGTTTGCGCCCAACGTCAATAGTTTCCGGCGGATGCGGCCTGACTCCGACGCGCCAATCAATGTTCAGTGGGGCAGCGATAACCGGTCATGCGGGCTGCGGATTCCAATGTCTGATGGCAAGAACCGCAGAATTGAAAATCGTCTGCCCGGCGCTGACTCCAACCCTTATCTCGCGATGGCGGCTTCGCTCGTTTGTGGCTATATCGGCATGGTTGAGCGCATGGTGCCACCCAAAAGCGTAAGCGGTAGCGCCTATAATCGGGCACGTACCTTGCCGCGTACGCTTGAAGCCGCGCTTGACCGTTTCTCGCACTGCAAGCCTGTTAAGGCGCTGCTCGGTGAAGATTTCTTTGAGGTGTTTTACGCGATCAAGGAATGTGAGTTGTTCAATTACCAATCGGTGATTAGTTCATGGGAGCGCGAGCATCTCCTGCTCCGCGTGTGAGGCGTGGGCGATCCACTAAACAATAGCTATTACCGCGCGACTGCTAATGAATTCAGCACGCGGCCTTCGCTTGTCGGTGATCATAAGGCTGATGTCTGCATTATTGGCGGTGGCTTTACCGGATTATCGGCGGCCCTCGCGGCCGCCGAAGCCGGGTATTCGGTTATATTGCTTGAAGCCGAGGGCATCGGTTTCGGTGCATCGGGACGCAATGGCGGGCAGCTCATTCCCGGACTGCGCTGGGGTATGGGTGACATTCTTTCCGAATTCGGGCCGGAGCGTTCGCGCGCCATTTATAATGTTGCGATGGACGCGGTGGGCAGTGTGAACGCCCGTATTGCAAATCATGGTATCGATTGTGACTTGAAAACCGGGCACCTTGAGGCGGCGTATAAGCCCGCCCATTATAATGCGATGCTGCGTGAGCTTGGCGTGCTACAGGATAATTTCGGTCATACGACCTGTGAAGCGGTGCCGTCTGCCGCGATGGCTAGGCATATTGATGGCGGCAATTATCACGGCGGAATTTATGAGCGCGCGGGCGGACATTTCCACCCACTCAATTATGCGTTTGGGCTGGCCGAGGCGGCGCGTGCGGCGGGGGTGCAGATTTTTGAACAGAGCGGCGTTATTGCGCTGACTGAAGGCAATCAGATAATCGCGCGCACTGCAAATGGCAGCGTTAGCGCGAAAAGCGCAATCGTTGGCACAGATAGCTGGACGGGCGATATCCTGCCGTCGCTTGCGTCCTATACTGTGCCGATCATGAACTATAACATTGTCACCGCGCCGCTCGGAGACCTCGCTAACCTGTTGTTACCGAGCGACGCAGCCGTTGCTGACAGCCGCTTTGTCCTCAATTATTTCCGCCTTTCCTCAGATGGCCGGATGGTCTTTGGCGGCGGTGAAAAATACACCACCCGTCCGCCGCGCGATATTGCCGCCTTCGTCCGAAAACATATGGTGCAGGTGTTTCCAACACTTGCCGGGGTGTCGATTGACTATGTTTGGGGCGGAGCTGTATCTGTTTCGATGAACCGGCTTCCCCATTTCGGGCGACAGGGCAACATCTGGTTTGCGCACGGCTTTTCGGGCCACGGCGCGCTGATGACGACGCTTGCGGGTGAACTGATGGTCGAGGCAATGCGGGGAACGATGGAGCGGTTCGATGTGATGGCGGGCTTGCCGCATCCGCGCTTTCCCGGCGGGCGGCGCTTCGCAAAGCCGCTCGCGACGTTGGGGTTGATCTGGTATGCGCTGAGAGATCGGCTGTGATTGATCATGCACGCATTGCCAGTCTTCGCGCAGATGAGGAAGTGCGCTTTGTTGCGGCCAATCCGAAATCTGCCGCTGCCGGGGCTGCTCGCGCTACGCACTGGCATCAGGGGGTTCCCTTTCACTGGATGCGCGATTGGCCAAGTCCGTTTCCGCTGGTTGCGGCGAAGGCGGAAAAGGCGACGCTTACGACGATTGACGGGCAGACATTAGACGATTTCTGCCTTGGTGATACTGCGGCAATGTTCGGCCATTCGCCACCATCACTTGCTCGTGCGATTGCCGAACAGGCGCAGTGGGGCCTTGGCTATATGTTGCCCGTGGAAGGCGTGGAACGGGTCGGTGCGCTTCTTGCCGAACATTTTGGTTTGCCTTTCTGGCAGGTGACGACGACTGCGAGTGAAGCCAACCGCGCGGTAATCCGCTGGGCGCGTGCGATCACGGGGCGTGGAAAGATCCTGATCTTCAACGG
This sequence comes from Pseudomonadota bacterium, assembly GCA_038042405.1. Lineage (GTDB taxonomy): Bacteria > Pseudomonadota > Alphaproteobacteria > Sphingomonadales > Sphingomonadaceae > Aquisediminimonas. The sequence continues at coordinate 7,055 of JBBTEI010000137.1, read as the reverse complement.
CTGCTATCACGGTGCGGTTGATGATGTGTTTGTTGATTTGCGCGACGGTGTGGCGGAAACACGGCGGAGCCTGGTGGGGCAGGTTTATGACATTAGCCGGCATACGGCTGTAGTCGAGTTCAACGATTTCGATGCGTTGGCACAGGCTTTGGCGCGCGAGGATATCGCGTGTGTGCTCGCCGAGCCGGTGATGACCAATGTTGGGATGGTTTTGCCACAGCCCGGTTTTCTTGAAGAGATGCGACGGCTGACGCAAGCGCATGGCACGCTACTAATCTGGGATGAAACGCATACGATTTCATCGGGCTGGGCGGGACATAGCGGAACTTACGGCCCGGCTGGTGATATGATGGTGATCGGTAAGTCCATCGGAGGCGGTGTCCCCTGCGCTGTCTATGGCTTCACTGAAGAGGTGTCGCACGCGATGATTGCGGCGCGGCGCAAAGTGCCACCGGGGCATTCGGGGATTGGCACAACCCTCAGCGCCAATGCGCTTTCGATCGCCACAATGGAAGCGATGCTTGATCAGGTCATGACGCACGAAGCCTATGACCACATGCTGCGCCTCGCCGTGGAATTAGTGGAAGGCCTTGAAGCCCTAATCACACGCCATGCGCTACCGTGGCACATAACCAATGTCGGTGCCCGCGTCGAACTTATCTGTGCCCCTGTGCCGCCGAAAAATGGTAGCGAAGCCCGTGCGGCGATGGACCATGATCTCGAAAGCCTGCTTGCACCGTTTCATAATATGATGCTGGTTAGCCCGGTGACGCAGGTGGAGGCGGTGACCGGGGTGGTCTGCAATCTTGACGGTAGTGCGCAAACCTTGTTTGGATAGAAAATGACCAAAATATCTTCCCACCAAATCGCGCCCTCATCCGAAGCTGAAGCATTTTTCGCTTCCCACCCGGATATTGATGCGGTCGATATCATTTTCACAAATATGTGCGGGGTTCCGCGCGGGAAGCGGTTGCGGCAGCATGAGGTGCTCGCGGTGTATAAGGCGGGGCGGTTCCTCCCCGGCTCGGCAGTGATTGTTGATATTACCGGGCGCGATACCGAGGAGACGGGCCTTGTCTGGGAGGATGGTGATGCGGATCGGCAAATCTGGCCAATTCCGGGAACGCTGGTGCGCGCGCCCTGGGCGGGGCCGAATGCGGCGCAGTTTCTGACTGGCTTTTATGAGCTTGACGGCACCCCCAATGATCTTGATCCGCGCCATGTTTTAGGGTGCGTGATCGACCGGATGGCGGGGCTTGGTTACACGCCCGATGTCGCGGTTGAGCTTGAATTTTATCTGGTTGACGCCAAGCGCGGGCGGGACGGGCGGCCAAAGCCTGCGCGCTCACCCCTGACGGGTGCGACGCCGCATGATATTCAGGTGTACGGCCTGACCGAGATGGAGGATTTCCGCGCCTTCTTCGATGATCTTTACGCCTGTGCCGACGCGCAAGGGCTGCCGCTTGAGGCCGCGATTTCAGAATATGCGGCGGGTCAGTTCGAGATGACACTCGCGCACAAGGCCGATGCGCTGCGGGCGTGCGACGATGCGATCATGCACAAGCGGATGGTCAAGGCGATTGCCGCCAAGCACGGCATGGAGGCCACTTTCATGGCCAAACCGTTTGAAGCGAGTGCTGGCAACGGGATGCACCTTCATGCTTCGCTGCTTGATGTTTCGGGCAAGAATGTGTTTGCAAGTGAAGACCCGGCTGGGACGCCTCTGCTGCGCGAATGTATCGCGGGGATGCAGGCGACGATGGCTGATGCGTTCCTGATCTTTGCACCCAATGCCAATAGCTACCGGCGGTTCAAGGCGAATAGCTATGCCCCCGTCGCACCAACTTGGGGGGTGAATAATCGCACGGTCAGTTTTCGCATCACCGCTGGGCCGCCCAATACGCGCCATGTTGAACACCGGATTGGTGGGGCTGATGCGAACCCTTATTTGGCGATGGCGGCAATGCTCGCCGGAATGTGCCACGGAATCGAGCATAAGCTTGACCCCGGCGCACCGGTGGTTGGCAATGGCTATGAAGCCGAAAGTGATGCGCCGGGAATGCCAGGCAACTGGTTCGCCGCCGTTGAGCGATTCGCGTCATCAGACGTGATGAAGGATCAATTGGGCAAGCGATTCGTCAAGATGTACAGCATCGTCAAGCGCACCGAGCAGGAACGATTCTTTGGAACAGTGCCAACGCTTGATTATGACTGGTATTTGCGAACAGCCTAAGTTACTGAATTATCGGCGTTTTTGTCCACGCGAAGCAAAGAGCGCGTTGATCAAACTGAGGATTGCAAAGGCACGCATTATTATCTCGATATCATTTGTTAAATGTGCAAAAATGGCACGTATTGGATACTGTATATGTTGCGTTGCACAAAATATCAACTAACTTTGGTTTACGTGATCGTCATCACTGATGAAAATGTGGCTTATGAGTAGTGAAAATGTGAGGATTGCGGAAACTGCCGCAGACACTCGGTGATCGCAAAAGGCAATTTATGGAAAATCGACTGATAGAAAGCGGAGCTACGCGTCTGTCTAAAATGGGAAGTTCAAATGATCCGGCGCTGTCTCTGGCAAGCGCCAATTTGCGTTATCATTCAGCATCTGAGGATCATTATTTTCCGATTCAACGCGTAAGCATGTGCACCATAGGCAGAAGCACCACCAATAACATATCGCTTGATGATCGCTTGCTCTCGCGCGATCACGCGATGATTCGCTGTTCCTCATCGGGTATGTGCGAGATTACCGATCTGGGCAGCAGCAATGGCACGTCGGTAAACGGCGCATTGATCTCGGCGGCGGTGACGTTGCGGGACGGCGATGTTATCCAAGTCGGCCAACATGCTATGACGTTTATTCAAAATAATCAGGCTGCAGGGCTTATTATAGATGCCGATGCTGATCGCGCGGTTGATGTGTTCCCGCCCAATTCGCTGATCACAGCATTGTCTCTCAATATTCGCGGATACGTCAATCTCAGCCAGATTCTCGGTGCTGAGCAACTTGACCTGCTAATGGCTGATATTGCTGCGATTGCGGGTGAGGTGTTTACGCGCAGGCATAGCTGGAAACATCAGCATCAAGGCAGTGCCGTTCATGCGGTGTGGGCTCATCATGATGATTGGCTATTGGCGCGCGACCTTCTCAATATTTTTGATGCGATTGCGGAAATTCAGCTTGGTGTGCGCCCTTTGCAAAAACGCTATCACTTGCTGCGACCAATCGCATTCGGCTGCGGAGTTTCGACAGGGCATGCGATGCTTGCGGATGTTGCCGAAGCCGCTGAAACCGATTTTGATGCGCTTTGCAGCGTGGTGCGCCAAGCGCATCAGCTTGAAATAGCAACGCATACAACCGGCTGCGATATACTCATGAACGAAAGTGGTCTGACTTTGCTCGCGCCGCCGCTTGAGAATGGCAATTTGCCGGCGCTCTGTTCGGTTTCTGCCAAGAATATGCCGGAAATGTTGCGCGCATATGCGCTCCGGTTTGATCAACTTTCCGGCCTTTCCGTAGTCATTTCGAGATCTTCGGCCAAGTCCGTAAGCGGACGTTGATTGCGCGGTGGAGAAGAAATGAGCGTTTGCGCACCTGACGTCCGGGAAAGCGCGGCAACGCATGTCGGGATGGTACGATCGTCCAATCAGGACAGCTATTGCTGCAACGCGGCGGCTGGCGTTTGGGTCGTTGCCGACGGTATGGGCGGCCATTTTGGCGGGGAGCGCGCATCAGCAGCGATAGTTGAGCGTATTGGCGGAATCCCGCGATATGGCGGCTTTGCGGCGTGCATAAGTGCGGTGCGCGCAGCCATTGCTGATGCCAATCGATGCGTTTTTGATGAAGCGCAGTCTGCGGGTCGCCAAATGGGATCGACCGTTGTTGCGCTGGTGATTTCTGAAGGCCGCTATGCAATTTTATGGGCTGGTGACAGCCGCGCCTATTTGAAACGTGGTGATACGCTCGTGCGCCTGACAAGGGATCATTCGCAAGCTGAGGAAATGGTGGATGCGGGATTGCTTGATCGCGCATTGTTGGCTGAGCATCCTTCATCGCATATATTGGTGCGTGCTGTGGGCGTTTTACCCAGTGTCGAAGTCGATGAGGTAAGCGGCGAAAGTGAAGAGAACGACATATTTTTGTTGTGTAGCGATGGCCTTCACAATCTCGTCAGTGATGCAGAAATAGCAAAAATGCTTGATTGTAGCGCGTTTAACTGTGTGAGTGAACATCTGGTCGAACTTGGCCTTGAACGCGGCGCGCCTGATAATATAACCGCTTGTTTGGCGCTCGTCGGCTACAATCGCGCGCCTACGGGCGCATCTTTGGGAAGTTTTCAACAGTGACAACAACATCAGACCCACGAGCGACGATTAAATCGTCAGTCGGTATTGGCGATGTACTCAATGGCATTTTCCAGATCAAACGCTTTGTCGCTGGTGGCGGGATGGGTGAGGTTTTCGAAGGCGTCAACATCAACACTGATGAAATTGTTGCGATCAAAATTATGGCCCCGGCTTTTGCCCAGGACGAACGGGTCGAGGCCATGTTCCGCAATGAAGCACGGATTCTTACCAAACTCGCGCACCCGGCGCTTGTTCAGTATCGGGTTCTGGCACGCGAACCGAGCTTGAACCTTCTGTACATCGTGATGGATTATATTGACGGGGTAAGCCTGTCAGATGTGATCGATAGCATCGGCGCGACCACCAATGAAATCATCGCGTTAGCCCGGCGATTGGCCGTTGGCCTACGTGAAGCGCATAAGTTCGGGGCGATTCACCGCGATCTTTCGCCCGACAATGTTCTTCTTGAACGTGGGCGACTGGAGCGTGCGCGGATTGTGGATTTCGGGATCGCGAAAAATTTGAATCCTGCCGAAGGGCTTGTGACGATTGAAGGGTTTTCGGGTAAAATCGGTTTTGCTGCGCCCGAGCAATTGGGTGATTTCGGCGGAAGCGTTGGCCCATGGACCGATGTTTACGGACTTGGTTTGTTGATTTTGTCGCTGTCGCTCGGGCGCAAGTTTGACTTCGGCAATGTCGCCGAAGAAGCGATCGAGCGTCGCCGCAAGCCAATTGATTTGTCGTTGGTGCAGCCGGAATTGCGCCCGTTGTTGCAGGCAATGCTCGTTGCCGATCCTGCATCGCGCCTGCGTTCAATGGATGCGGTGCTTGAAGCGCTTGACGAGAGCAATTATCAAAAAACATTGTTTGCGCTGCCCGGCTCTGCATTTTTGCCGGCGGGGCAGGCCGCATTGCCCGAAACCCCGATTGTGCCGCGCCCTATGTCGCTTGTCCAGCAGATCACAATATCGTCTGCTGCGGCTGAAAAGGCACGGATTGTGAAGCGCCGGTTCGTAACTGTGGGGGCTGCTATGGCCGCCATAATAGGCGGTGGTTGGTGGTATTATGCTGGTGTGAGCGCTGATAAGCATAATCTTATCGCTGCAAAAACCGCCATGGCGAGTGAAAATTGTGCCTGGCTCAACATCGATCATTCGCTCTCCAATGCGATGGTTATTCGCGGTGCGGCGAATGATCCGGCAGCCGTGCGTGCAAGTGTGAGCTCAGCGATGGGTGGCAAAATCGTGGTTGATGTTGCAGCGGTTGGCTCACTTGACCCTGCCGCATGTGCTTTGGTTGATGCGATCAGGACGATGCGTAGCGAAAAAAACCTGCTTACAACGGCCCAGTCAAATTATCAGATGCGACTTGATGGTGCACCGACGCTGCCGGGCAAAATTGCCGCGAGAACATTGGAAACGATTGATATTGGCGGTGGCGGCAAGCCCTTTGCGGTTTATGCTGTGCTGCCCGATGGCAATATAAGCTGGCTGATGGATCGCAATTCGATCCCTGCAATGGTGAAGGATCAGAGTGCCGAAATGCTTGGTACCGATCGCGTTCGACTCAGGCTTGATGTCGAACGTGAGGGCTGGACGGGGCTGCTCGTGATCGCTGGTCAGGAAGAAACGCTGACCAAGCTTTGGACCGTTCCAATCGAAGCACGTACCAAAGCTTGGTATGATAAGCTTGCGACCGAGGGCGCTAAAAACGGGTGGCGTGCTGACATGGTGTGGTTCTCAACGGCGTCGAACGCCAAGACCTGATCCTATTCGCGGAATGCGGTTTCGCCCAATCGCGTGATTGGCGACAATATGTAGCTCATCACCGAACGCTTGTCGCCGAGCAGATTTACGGTTGCGATCATGCCCGAACCGATTGCCAATCGCGTACCATTTCGATCGGTTAGCGCGGCCTTTCTGGTGCGGACTTGGACAACATAATGGCTCTCGCCAGTGCGTTCATTGAGCACGGCATCGGGAGAGATTGTTGCGACTTGCCCCTCTAGCGAGCCATAGACCGCCGGATCATAGGCGGTAATATCAACTTTGGCGCGCTGACCGATCCGTATAGTGCCAATGTCTTTTGGGCTAATCAACGCCTCGATTTGCAAAGCGTCTCGTGATGGCACCAACTCGACAAGTGGCTGACCTGGTGAAACACTGCCGCCAACCGTTGTTACTAGGACGCGATTGACCCGGCCACCAACGGGCGCGCGGATCACCGTCCGATCAACGCGGCTTGATAGTGCTGGAAGTGTACGCGAACGCGCTGAAAGTTCGGCTTGGGCCGTGGCCAGTTCAGTGGCGGCCCGCGCGCGCCAGTCCTGGGTCGCTTGGTTGAGGCCTGCTTGCGCTTCGGCAAGGGTAGCCCGTGCGCGCGCAATCGCCGCACTTGCTGCGGTTGCCTCATTGGCGGTGACCGTTGCTGCATTCTGGCTTTGCACCAAAGCAATTTGCGGCTCGATCCCGCGTTCGACGAGTGGTCGGATCATATCGCGTTCGGCCGCTGCACTGCGCTGCGCCGAGGCGCGCGCTCCGTAATTGGCTTGGGCCTCGGCAAGCGCGCGTTCGGCCTGGACGATCCGCGCGTGCGCACCGGCGGCAAGGCTTGCAAGTTCAGCCATACGCGCATCATGCAGCGCGCTTTCAATGGCGACCAACCCGTCCTCTGATGCTGGATAAGCTGGCGGGCGCCCT
>JBBTEI010000136.1:0-18049 GCA_038042405.1 Pseudomonadota bacterium | reverse complement strand
CGAGGTTATCGATATCGTCGATTTCGCCCTTGCCGTCCTTCAAATCAACCAGCGTTTTGACGACTGCAAGGATGTCTTCGCTGCGTAGCGTGGTGTGATCGTCAGGCGCATCAAGCTGCAAACGCATGTTGAGCTTTACCCGGCCAACCGCCGAAAGGTCATAACGCTCGCCATCAAAGAACAGGCCAGCGAACAAAGCTTCTGCCGTTTCACGCGTTGGCGGTTCGCCGGGGCGCATGACGCGATAGATTGAATCGAGTGCCTGATCGCGTTCTTCGGCCTTATCGACCTTCAAGGTATTACGCATCCAGGGGCCGGTGTTGACATGATCGATATCGAGCGTGTCGATCCGGTCAACGCCAGCGGCATCAAGCTTTTCGAGATTTTCGGCCGAAACCTCATCACCGGCTTCGATGTAGATCTCGCCCGTAGCTTCGTTGATCACGTCAAGTGCTGAATAACGGCCAAAGATTTCCTCGGTCGGGATGAGGAGCATCGTAAGCCCGTCTTTGCCGACCTTGGTTGCTGCGCGCGGGCTGATCTTCTGACCGGCCGGGAAAACGACCTCGCCAGAATTGGCGTCAACCACATCATAGCCGGGCTTTTGCCCGCGCCAGTTTTCCGAAACATAAGGGATCTGCCAGCCGCCAGCACCGCGCACATAGGTAACGGTGTTGTAGAAATGTGCGAGAATATCCTCGCCCGTCATTCCAAGTGCGAACAGCAGCGAGGTAACGGGAAGCTTGCGCTTACGGTCGATACGGACGTTGACGATATCCTTGGCATCAAATTCGAAATCGAGCCACGAACCACGGTAGGGAATCACGCGCGCGGCAAAGAGATATTTGCCCGACGAGTGGGTTTTGCCACGATCATGATCAAACAGCACACCTGGCGAACGGTGCATCTGACTGACGATAACGCGTTCGGTACCATTGATGATGAAGGTGCCGTTGTGCGTCATCAGCGGCATATCGCCCATGTACACATCCTGCTCCTTGATATCGAGCACGGAGCGGGTTTCGGTTTCGGAATCGACTTCAAAAACAATCAGGCGCAGCGTAACGCGCATTGGCGCGGCGTAGGTAATCCCGCGCTGGCGGCATTCTTCGGTGTCGAACTTGGGATCTTCAAGAACATAATCGACGAAATCAAGCTCGGCAGTGCCGGCGAAATCGCGGATCGGGAAGACCGAGCGGAGCGTCTTTTCAAGGCCCGAGATATAACCGATCGAATGATCCGAACGCAGGAATTGTTCGTAAGATTCGCGCTGAACCTGAATCAGGTTCGGCATTTGCGTCACTTCGTGAATGTTTCCGAACACCTTGCGAATGCGCTTTGATGCGCTGGTGCGGGCCTGGGTAATCGCCATTATGATGTCTCGCCTTCTTGATGAATATCAACGCGCGCTAAACGACAAAAAGCCGCAGAATCTCAATCTGAGAATCGCAGCTTCAAGCGTCGTTTCAAAACTTCCAAACCCCTATTCGATCAGCACACACGCAAAACGCGCTATTTCCCGAGGTGGAAGAGGTGGACGCTCTCTAAGGGTTAAGGGATTGGATGTCAATCGGGGTGCGCCCCTGATGACGCTCATCGGCATCTCAATGTAAGATTGCGACCACTCAGGAAAATATGTATGTTTGCAGCCAATATGTACGTTGGGGTTGCACGAAGGATAGGTAATGAAAAAATTTAATTCGTTTTCGTCGTTTATGGTTGTCACGGTTGCGGCTTTGTCGCTTGCCGGTTGTTCAGGGGGCGAGAAAAAGGCTGAAGAAGCAGCGATGACTGAAACTGGTGCGCCTGCCGATACTGCGACGCCTGCGGAAACGCCGGCAGTGCCTGCCGAAGCGACACCCGTTGCCTATGCAAGCCTGACCGGCGATCCAGTGGCTGGCGAGAAGATTTTTGGGCAGTGCAAAGCCTGTCATCAGCTTGTTGAAGGCAAAAATGGCGTTGGCCCATCGCTCCACGGCATTATTGGCCGCACCGCAGGCCAGACTGTCGGATTTAATTATTCTGCCGCCAATAAGAGCAGCGGCGTCGTCTGGAAAGAAGAGGCGATGTTTGAATATCTTGAAGCCCCGCAGAAATTCATGAAGGGCACCAAAATGGCGTTTGCGGGTCTGAAAAAACCGCAGGATCGCGCGGATGTGATTGCCTATCTCAAGACCAAATCCTAACGTACTGTAAACCGCACGCGGTCAATCGTGCGGCCTGAAACATCAATAAGCGCGAGGTGGTGCTGACCCGGCACCGCCGCTAATTGCGGGCGCGCACCTGCCGGGCCAAGATCACGGCGATCAAGCATCAGGCGGTGGCCAGCGACTGAACCCACCACGAACACCCCCATGCTTTGCCGCGAAAGCGGGATGTCGGGATCAAGCGCAAACACCGCGCCGTTGACGGGATTGGTAATGCGCGGGCGGCGGGCAGACGCGGGGGCAAGTGCTTGCGCGGTTTGGGCGGTGCCGCGCAGGAAATATTCGGTGCCGCTTGCCATCCGCTTTGCCTCAATTCCGGCGGGCATCGCGGGCGGACGGCTTGGGGTGCCCTCATGAAGCGCCAGCATCACATCGCGCCACACGGGGGCGGCACCGCTCGTTCCCGAAACCGCCGTCATGCTATCGCCCTCAAGATTGCCGATCCAGACGGCCACAGTGTAGCGATCCGAGTAGCCGATACACCAATTGTCACGCATTGCCTTTGATGTGCCGGTTTTGACCGCTGCCCAGAAGGGAAGCTTGAGCGCGCTATCAAGCCCGAAGGTTGCTGCGCGCGCGGATGGGTCGGCCAAGATATTGCCGATCAACCAAGCCGCTTCGCCGCTCGCCACGCTGCGCGGCGCAGCTTTGGGCTCAATTGCGCGGAGTCTTAACGGCGACCATCGCCCGCCAAGCGCCAGCGCGCGGTAGGCTGTCGCTTGCTCAAGCAAGGTCACTTCGGCAGATCCAAGCGCCAATGAAAAGCCATAATAGGCACCGTCTTCGGTTAGCCCACGATAGCCGCTATCCCACAGCCGATCCCGAAACGCCTCGGTTCCTGTCAGCAACAACGTCCGCACCGCAGGCACGTTGAGCGACCCCGCAAGTGCCGTCCGCACCGAAACCGGGCCTTTGAACGCGCGATCATAATTTTGCGGAACATATAGCCCCGACGCGGTGTCGAGTTGCACCGGAGAATCGTCAAGGATCGAGGCCGGGGTCAGCCAGCCTTTCTCAAGCGCCATCGCATAGAGGAACGGCTTGAGCGTTGAGCCAGCCTGCCGGTACGCATCCGCCCCGTCGACCGCCGCCGCCGTCGATCCAAGCGCGACCCCGCCGACATAGGCGAGCACATCGCCGCTGGCATTATCGACCACCACCACCGCGCCGTCGCGCGCGCGCTGTGCACCAAGCCCCATAAGCTGGCGGCGTAGCGCTATATTGGCGAATGTCTGGATCTCGCGGTCAAGTGTGGTTGCGATCCGCGTGCCGGGTTCGGTCAGCAGCTTGACCGCCAAATGGGGGGCAAGACCGGGATCAAGCGCGAGGCGGCGTTGGGTTGCAGTCATCGCGGCGGCTTGGGTGCGTAAAGCTTTACAGCGCGAAGGGGCCAATCGACAGGCGCGCGCCGCAATTGCTTGTTCCGATGCGCCGGGATCGGGGAGGAGTGCGGCGATCAACAACGCTTCATCGCGGGTGAGCGTCGCGGGCGTTTTGCCGAACAGGCCGAGCGCTGCGGCACCAATCCCCTGCGCCTCACCGCGAAATCCGGCGAGGTTGAAATAGGCCTCAAGGATTTGATCCTTTGACCAGCGATCCTCAAGTGCCGCGCCTGCGCGCATCTGGCGGAGTTTGTCGCGCCAGTTTCGCGCGCCTGGCGCGGCAAGGTCTGACGCAAGGAAGCCAGCGACCTGCATCGAAATCGTGCTTGCCCCGCGTGATCGTTTGCCCGAAAGTCGCGCGCGCGCCGCACTGCCAACTGCGAGCCAATCAATCCCATCATGACTGCGAAAACGCTTATCCTCCGCCGCGATGACCGTTTCGATCAGCGTCGGCGAAATCTGGTCAAGCGGCACCCAGTCCAACCGCCGCGCGGCAAAGTTGACGCGTTGACTGTCAAGCAATTGGCCGTTCCGGTCATAGAGCCAGGCCTCGCTTGGTTTCCATGCGGCAACGGCGCTTGCGTGCGAGGGGAGCGACGGGGGCAGGGTGGCAATCAGCAATAAAATAACCGTCATCCCCGCGCAGGCGGAAATGATGGAGAAAGGCCTCAATGCGCGGCACCCCAGTTTTTGCCGATGCCAATCTCGACACCAAGCGGAACATCAATGCTGACAAGCGGCGCTGCAGCCTCCTCCATTACCGTGCGGATTACCCCGGATGCCGCCGCGACATCGCCTTCGGGCAGCTCGAACACCAATTCATCATGCACCTGAAGCAGCATCTGCACCTTGGGCAGGCCAGCCTCGGCAAGCGCAGGCAGCATCCGCACCATTGCGCGCTTGATAATATCAGCGCTTGTCCCTTGGATCGGCGCATTGATCGCGGCGCGCTCACTCCCCGCACGTTCGGTCTGGTTTGCGCTTGTGATCCGGGTGAAGTGCGTTTTGCGCCCGAACAGCGTCTGCGTGAAACCAGTCTCGCGCGCTGATTGCAGCGTCCGGCTGATATATTGGTTGATGCCGGGAAAGCGCTCAAAATAGCGGTCGATCATGGCCTGCGCTTCATCCGAGCTAATCCCAAGCCGCCCCGCCAAGCCCCAGCGCGAAATGCCGTAAAGCAAGGAGAAATTGATCGTCTTCGCCTTGCCGCGCGTATCGGGGTTGACCTCACCGAACAGTTCCTGCGCGGTCAGGCTATGAATATCCTCGCCCTTGGCAAACGCCTCCTTGAGTGCTGGCACATCGGCCATGTGCGCAGCGAGGCGAAGTTCAACCTGGCTATAATCGGCCGAGAGCAGGACATTGCCGGGTTCCGCGACGAACGCCGTGCGGATGCGACGGCCAACCTCAGTGCGGATCGGGATATTTTGAAGGTTTGGATCGTTTGAGGAGAGCCGTCCCGTCTGCGCGCCGGTGAGGCTGTAGCTGGTGTGGACGCGGCCTGTGGCCGGATTAATCTGCTCCTGTAGCGCATCGGTATAGGTTGATTTGAGCTTCGATAATTGCCGCCATTCAAGCACTTTGCGCGCAATTTCGACACCGTCTTCGGCCAAGCGCTCAAGCACGGTCACGTCGGTCGAATAATCGCCCGATTTGCCTTTCTTACCGCCTTTGAGGCCCATTTGCCCAAACAGGATTTCGCCCAATTGCTTGGGGCTGCCGACGCTGAACGGCTGGCCAGCGAGCGCATGAATCTCAATCTCAAGCGCTCCAATCCCCTCGGCAAATTCAGCCGACATCCGCGCGAGTTCGGCGCGGTCAACGAGGATGCCTTCGCGCTCCATCCGCGCGAGGACGGGGATCAGCGGGCGGTCAACACGTTCATAAACGCGCGTGACCTGTTCGGCGGACAGGCGCGGTTTGAACAAATGCCATAGCCGCAGCGTAACGTCGGCATCTTCTGCGGCATAGCGCGTGGCCTCTTTCAAAGGTACCTGATTGAATGTGATCTGGTTTTTGCCGCTTCCGCACACATCTTTGAACGCGATACAGCTATGATCGAGGTGCAAAAGCGCAAGTTCATCCATCCCGTGATTATGGCGACCCGCGTCAAGATCAAAGCTCATCACCATCGTGTCGTCAAGCGGCGCAACGCTAATCCCGCTACGCTCAAGCACGTTCAAATCATATTTGATATTATGGCCAATTTTGAGCACCGAAGGGTCTTCAAGCAGCGGTTTCAACCGCGCAATTGCTACATCCATCGGCACTTGCACCGCGTTTTCGGCAAACATATCGCCGCTGCCATGCGCAAGCGGAATATAGCAGGCCCGCCCCGGCGCAGTGGCAAGGCTAACCCCGACAAGCCCCGCCTGTATCGCGTCAAGCGCATCGGTTTCGGTATCCACCGCGATCACACCCGCAAGCGTCGCCTCGGCGATCCAAGCGTCGAGGGCTTCCACTGTGTCGACTGTTTGATAGGTGTCACGATCAAACGGCGCTATCGCGGGCTTTGCGGCGGGTTCCGGGGCTGGCCCGCGCGCTTCCTGATTGATCAGCTTCATCGTTTGATGATCAGCCTTGCCAGCCTCTCCACCGAGTTTTTTGAGGAGCGACATGAATCCGTGATGTTCAAGAAACGTGCGGAGCGGCGCGTCGGGAATTTCCTTGAGGAGGAAATCATCAAGTGGCTCAGGCAGCGCTGCATCCTCCTTGAGCGCCACCAACACCCGGCTCATCCGCGCTTGTTCGGCAAAGGTGACAAGATTTTCCTGCATCTTCGATTTTTTCATGCCCGGCGCGGCGGCAAGCACCGCTTCAACCGTGCCAAATTCCTGAATTAGTTTGGCCGCCGTCTTCGGGCCAATACCGGGAACGCCGGGAACATTGTCGGCGCTATCGCCCATTAGTCCAAGCACTTCGCCAAGCGCTTCAGGCAGAACCCCGAACTTTTCCATCACGGCATCAGGGCCAAGCCGCTCACTCTTCATCGGATCAAGCATATCGACGCCGGGCTGGATGAGCTGCATCAAATCCTTGTCGGTTGAAACGACCGTCACCTGCCATCCTTGGGCGAGCGCTGCGTGCGTATAGGAAGCGATCAGATCATCGGCCTCAAGCCCGATTTCCTCAATACACGGCAGTGAAAACGCCCGCGTCGCATCACGGATCATCGGGAATTGGGGCACAAGATCTTCGGGTGCCGGCGGGCGGTGCGCCTTATACAGCGGGTAAATATCATTTCGAAACGACTTGCCCGACGCATCAAGGATCACCGCCATATGCGTCGGCCCGTCGGCCTTATGCAGCGCATCGGCGAGCTTCCATAGCATCGTGGTATAGCCGTACACCGCCCCAACCGGCTCCCCCCGGATATTGGTGAGCGGCGGCAAACGGTGATAAGCACGGAAAATATAGCCCGAGCCGTCAATGAGATAGAGGTGGTTCTGGTTCGACATTCCCTGCGGTTTAGCAGGATGGGTAGCGCTTTACAGGGAAAAGATGCAGACCCGCTTACTGAGCCAGCTTTGCAGCCATCTTGTTGGCAATCTGCGATTTCTGAACGTCGCCTGCGCGGTTTGGGAGAATCTCATAGAGTGCGCTAACATAGGCATAGTCGTATGGTGTGAGGTCGAGCGGCGCATCGGCAGGGCTTTTGCCATCACCAAACATTGCAAGGATTGAAGGCAGCCTGTCATGGCTCTTTTCAGGTTTGACCTGGGAGAATGAGACCATCGCGGCATAGGCGGCAATTGAGTCAAGCGGATATCCGGTGGCTTTTTTGATATCGACAACGACTACCGAGCCCGTGAGGTTAATAACCGTTTCCTTATTTATCAGGCTGCCACTACCATAGCTCCTGCTTATAAGTGCCTCTGTGCTTTGGCCTTCGCCGACAGTGACGGTTCCTATCCCCACGGCATTGCCGTCCGATCCGGCAATTTCAACGCTATGCCACCAGCGCACCGGCGCTGGATCAGCATAAAGCGCCGGGCGATCCCGAACATTGACGCTGCTAAATAAGCTGGGTTTAATCTTGCGCAGTGCCGCCATCAAACCATTGCTGTCAGTTGTAAAAAGAACAAACAGGTTTGGCGCGCAGTCATCTGCTTCAACCTTGACATCGGCAGTCTTGGCAACTGTTCTTATCCGTGTTTCAACGATTTGGGCATAGCTCTGATCAATCCCGATAACGCGCGGGCACACCGCGCGGTTACGCCGCGCATATTGGTTAAAGCTCGTTGTCGTCGTCTGCCCAATAAACGTCCGCGATTGGCGCTTTGCCTCTTTCTTTTCAAGTTTTTGGCCAGTGACGGTGATATCACTATTATCGGGGGATTGCGCAAATGCGGAAGTTGCGATCATCGCAAGACCAAGACATGAAAAAATCCAGAATCGCGACATAAATCACCTCAAAATGATGTTTGTACGCAATTTATCGCTAGTAAGGCTGAGCCGAAAATGAACAGTCAAATAATGGGCTGTGCCAAAATGATATTACATCTTTTACTTCCGGTGCTGTCCAGCAATCGCTCCGCTAACGGCTTGCATCATTTGCTGGCGAACCGGTACAGGTTGGCGCGTATTCGCAATCATTACGGCGACGGCGTAGCTCGTGCCATCGGGTGCGGTTATGATGCCGACATCGTTGTAACCGGTTGATGTACCAGCAAGATCCTGGCCGGTGCCGGTCTTATGACCAAAGCGCCAGCCTTCGGGGACACCGCCTGCAAGACGCTGCCTTCCGGTGCGCGACTCATTCATCAGCGAGAGCAGGACACGCGTTGAATTCGCAGAGAGGAGCGTCCCGCGCTTCAGCTTGGCAAGCGCGCTGACAATGGCCTGGGGTTGGGCACCGTCTGGCAGTGTAGCCAGATAGCGGTCAAGCGCTTCACGGCGGATAGATTCGGGAACCTTAGCCCGCTCAGCGTAGAAGGTACGGCCAACCGAGTAACGCTGCTGCCACGTCATCCCCGCTGTCGCACTTTGCAGCGCGCGTTCGCCGCCTGCGAAACGGATACCGCCCAGCCCTTTGCGTTCAAGCATGTTCCGCACAGCGCTTGGCCCGCCAACGGTGCGGAGCAGGCTATCATTGGCGGTGTTGTCACTCTGCGTCATCGCGCGGAGGAGCAGTTCGGACACATTGGTTTCATAACCTTCAGCACCCACCAATTGGGCGATTGGCTGATGAAATAGGGTGAGATCTGCGCGCGTAATTACCACTTTCTGATCAAGCGTCAGCCGCCCATTATCGACCGCATCAAACACCGTGAGTGCGACCCAGAGTTTGGAAACGCTCTGCTGCGGGAAATAGCCGTCGCCCTGTGATGAAAATGCCCAATCGCTATCAATCCGGGTGACGGCGATGCCGAGCCTGCCATCAAACGAGGCCGCAATCGCGCGCAGTGCGGGGAAAAGCGCAGGAGGCGGGGGCGATGGACGCGGTGCTTGAACCAACGGCTTTGGCTTTGGTGCCGGAATGAATACCGGGGGGCGTTTTGGCAATGCTTTGGGCGCAGAGACGCAGGCGGGAATGAGTAACATCGCAATCAGTGGTGCGCAGCGGCGGAGGGCATTCATTGGCGCAACCCTAAAGCCTTGGTGTCCGCGCATAACCCCCCAAGCGACGAACGATTCCGAAACAGCGACGGATTGAGTGGGTCAGTCGTTACATCCCGATCACTGCATCCGATGGTGGCACCGCCTTCATGCCTGCCGCCACCGCTTCGACGCCCTTCATGACGCGCAGGATATTGCGGCCGGCAATCTTTTCCAAATCTTCTTGGGTATAGCCGCGCCGTGCCAGTTCGGTGAACAGTGCGGGATAAGTCGAGACATCCTGTAGCCCTTCAACAACGCTGCTGATCCCGCCAAAATCACCGCCGATGCCGATATGGTCAATCCCGGCAATGTCGCGGACATGATCGATATGATCGGCAACTTGCGAAAGTGTGGCGCGCGGACGCGGGTTGGCTTTTATCCAGTTTTCGAGCGCGGCGGCCTCGGCCTTGGGATTGCCGATATGCTGTGTTTTCATGGCGGCGCCTTGCGCGGCGCGGCTATTTTCCCATGCGCGGATTGCGGGGCTGGTATAGTCGGGAACGAAAGTGATCATGATGACGCCGCCATTCCGGCCAAGCCGGATCAGCATCGCATCAGACATATTGCGCGGATGATCGAGCAGCGCCTGCGCATTCGAATGGCTTAGGATGACGGGCGCGCGGCTTTCGTTGAACACGTCATCCATCGTGCTCTGCGCGACATGGCTGATGTCGATCATCATCCCCAGCCGGTTCATTTCCTTAACCACTGCAACGCCGAACGGAGCCAATCCGTCATGGCGCGGGGCATCGGTGGCGCTATCGGCCCAGTCGTTGGTGAGAAAATGGGTGATCGTCATATAGCGCGCGCCTGCGCGGTACATCTGGCGCAATATGCCCAGCGAGTTGCCAATCGAATGGCCACCCTCCATCCCGATGAGTGAGGCAATCCGTCCGCGCTTGATCGCGGCCTCAATTTCGGCAGCAGTCCGGGCGGACGCAAAGGTTTCGGGATAACGCGCGACCATCCGCTCAACGGTATCAATCTGTTCAAGCGTCTGCGTTACGGCTTCATGCTTGGGGAGGGCCGGATCAATCCAGACTGACCAGAATTGCCCGCCGACCCGGCCCTCGCGCAGTTTGGGGATGCTGGTGTGCGTCTTTGCAACGATTTCAGGCGACAGCGTATTCAGATCGAATTTGCTGAAATCATTTTTGAAAAGCTCGCGAATTTGCTCGGGCGTATCATTATGCCCGTCGATGATCGGCATTGCAGAGAGTGCGGCGCGCGCCGTCTGTTCGGGCGTTGCGGCGCTCGAAGGGGATGCCACCATCAGGCAGAGTAACAGGCCAATATGTCGCATCGCTCGTTCCCCTTTTATCGCGCCTGTACCGCCGCGCGCATCACCCAAGTCAACTTTGCGGCTTTACTCGTAAACACCCGACTGTCCCACGCATGTTCGCCGCGCCGCGCCACTTCACGCGCGATATCACCGTAAATGCCTGCTGCTGATAGCACCGCCCAGCGCGACCGGAAGGGCAGCTTGCGCGCGCCAATCCGCGCGCTTTCCTCATAGCCCCCAGCCATTTCGGCCAATTTTGCGCCTATCCCTCCCAGCGCCTTACGGTAATGCAGCTTCATATGCTCGCCCGGCCCGATATCCGCCTTACCGAGCCAGGTTGCGGGGATATAGCAGCGTCCGGCACTTGCATCCTCGCCAATATCGCGCGCAATATTGGCAAGCTGAAACGCGAGGCCAAGATCGTTCGCGTGGGCAAGCGTTTCCTTATCCTCGGGATCAACCCCCATCACCACCGCCATCATCAACCCGACAACGCCTGCAACATGATAGCAATAGGTGAGCATATCCTGCGTCGTGCGCGGCGAAAATCCGTCGGCATCCATCGCGAAGCCTTGGATAAGATCGCGCGGCCATTGGTGCGGAATTGCACATTCGCTGACGACGAGCGCCAGCGCGTCAAAAGGAACCTCCCCCGTGGGTTCGCCGCGCAAGGCGCGCTCTGTCATATCCTTGAGGTAGGCCAGCCGCGCGTGCGGATCAGCTACTGCCGACATCGTGCCGCCATGATCCTGCCCGTCGGCGAGATCATCACAGGCGCGGCACCAGCAATAGAGCAGCCAGACACGCTCACGCGTCGGGCGGTCGAACAGGCGCGAGGCCATAGCGAAGGACTTTGAGCCCTTGGCGATGCTGTCACGCGCAGCCATGATCAGGGCAGCGCGGCCTGACATTACAAATCCGAAGACTTCATCGCAAAGATCGTCTCATGTGGCTGATAGGCCTGCATTTTATCGAGCAACCCCTCAAGCTGATCGTCAACAATCAGGATATTCTGATGCTGCGCACGGACAAAGCCGACATCCGCCATATGCGCATTGAATGCGATAAGATGATCATAATAGCCCGCAATATTGAGCAATCCGACGGGTTTTTTGTGATAGCCAAGCTGTGACCAGCTCACCGCTTCCCATAATTCATCCATCGTCCCGACGCCGCCGGGGATGGTGATGAAACCGTCGCTCAGGTCAGTGAACATCGCCTTGCGCTCGTGCATCCCCGAAACGGTGTGAAGCTGCGTACAACCAGTATGCGCGACTTCGGCCCGCCACAACGCTTCGGGGATAATACCGATCACTTCGCCCCCGGCTTCCAGAGCGCTATCGGCAACGGCACCCATCAGGCCAAGTCTGCCGCCGCCATAGACAACGCCAATCCCGCGCTGCGCCAGACTGCGCCCGACCATGCGGGCGCACTCGATATAAACGGAGTCAGCAGGCGAGGCTGATCCGCAATAAATGGCGATACGTTTCATCGCAAATCCTCGATCATCAAAGCCGCTGTCGCCTTGGCACTGCCGACGACGCCAGGAATCCCCGCGCCGGGATGGGTGCCCGCGCCGACGAAGTAAAGATTGGGAATCGCATCATCGCGGTTGTGCGTGCGAAAATAGGCGGATTGCCACAGTACTGGCTCAAGGCTGAAAGCGCTGCCGAGATGCGCGCTCAGATCACGCCCAAAATCGGTGGGTGCATAATGGAACGATGTCATGATCCGGCTGCGGATGTCGGGGATCAATCGCCGTTCAATCTCATCAAGAATCCTCTCTTTTAATATCTCGCCAACTTCGCCGTCCCAATCAAGCGGGGCCTTCCCCATATGTGCGACGGGGACGAGCGCGTAGAAAGTCGAACAACCCTCGGGTGCCATTGACGGATCAGTGACGGTTGGGTGGTGAAGGTAGATCGAGAAATCCTTGGGCAAAACCCCATTGACATAAATATCGTCAAGCAAACCTTTGTAGCGCGGGCCAAACAGGATCATGTGGTGCGCAATCCCCGGCCAAGTGCCCTTGATCCCGAAATGGACGACGAACAGGCTCGGCGAATAGCGTTTCTTGACGAGTGAGGCTGTAGCCCGCTTCCCGCGCGACGAATTTTTGAGGAGATCACGGTAGCTGTGGACGATGTCGGCATTGCTCGCTACCGCGTCAGCATCCGTCCGCCAGCCGCTTTTGGCGCGGACGCCAACGACTTTATCACCAAGCGTTTCAATTTCCTCAACGCCGTCATCAAGCCGGAGCACGCCGCCAAGCCGCTCAAAATGGGTAACCATCCCGGCGACCAAGCGGTTGGTGCCACCGCGCGCAAACCAGACGCCGCCGTCCTTCTCAAGCTTATGGATCAGCGCGTAGATTGAACTCGTCGTCATCGGATTGCCGCCGACGAGGAGGGTGTGGAAGCTCAAAGCCTCGCGCAGTTTCTCACTCTTTACGAACGATGATACGACCGAATAAACCGAGCGCCACGCCTGATATTTCATAAGGCTTGGTGCGGCCTTGAGCATCGACGCAAAATCGAGGAAGGCGACAGTTCCAAGCTTCAGATAGCCTTCCTTATAAACACCGGCTGAATATTCGAGGAATTTGGCATAGCCTGCCACATCCTCAGGGTTAAGCTTGGCAATCTCGGCGTTGAGCGCGGCCTCGTTATTTGAATAATCAAAATTGGTGCCGTCGGGCCAGTTGAGTCTGTAGAAGGGGTGGACGGGGTCAAGCTGAACATCCGCCGCCATATCATGGCCGGACAGCGCCCAAAGCTGTTGCAGGCAATCAGGATCAGTGATCACTGTTGGCCCGGCGTCAAACGTAAAGCCGTCTTTCACCCAGTGATATCCGCGCCCGCCGGGCTTATCGCGTGCTTCAACGATGGTCGTCGCTATCCCTGCTGATTGAAGCCGAATGGCAAGCGCAAGCCCGCCGAACCCGGCACCAATCACAACTGCCTTTTTCACTTTGTTCTCCTGAGTAATGCGGCCACTGCGCGCCCGATAGGAACCGGGGGCTTGCCTGACAATATGCGCAGTTTGTCAGCCCAGGTTGATTGCCCCGCGTAAAAGCGGCGAATAAGGTCGGGTGCAAGGCGGTAAAACCGCTCAAGCACGAGATATCTTTGATCAGGCTCGGCCGCGTGGAACAGCATCTTGTCAAGCATCCGGTAATAACCGCGCGTCTGCCACTGTGCCTGCGCATAATCATGCGTCAGCTTCTGGAGCGCTGCGCCCGAGAGATCGGGTGCGCGTGCGATCCGGCTGGCAAGGCGCACCGCATCGGGCAGCGAATAGCCCGTTGTCGGGTGAAACAGCCCGCTGCGCATCCCGGCTTTGGCCACGTCGTTCCCGGTGGACGCCCAATAGGCCACAAAATCGCCACCCGTCGTAACGGGGAGGACGCCGCTTTCCACCCGTTCCACTCTTGCTGGATGCCAGCCCTTGGCCTTGGCATATTCGCTCACCCGCGTGCTGACCGTGGCGACATCAAGATCGGGCGTGTCGCTGTAATAGGTGTCCTCGACAAACACCTCGGTTGCGCTGAACGGCAGGCAGTAAACGAAGCGATACCCGTCCACCTGTTCCACACTGGCATCCATCACAATCGGGCGGGTGAGGCCGTGGGGCCGATCAAGTACGAGTAATTGCCCGACGAATTTCTGCCAACCCGCCGACAGGTGCGAAAAATCGCCACCGCCGCTCGCGTCGATTACGCCCTTGGCCTCAACCACGCGCTGATCATCAAGCTTAATCCGCGTTGCCGTCACCGAGATCGCGCGCGCCTTAATCACTTGATCAGGGGTAAGGGCCGCGCGGACAACGGCGTCAAAATGCTCTGAGTCAATGCTGTTATAGACGGCTTCAAGCGTCCGGCTGTGCGCGGGGAAAATAATGTCATAATCCTGCCAACGCCAGCCGATCAACGGCTCAACAATTGGCCAATCCCCAGGAGCAATATCAGTATCGAAAAATGACCAGACATGATTGCCGCCAAGCCGCACGTCGCCCTCAATCACACGCACATCCAGTTCGGGCCGGTGATGCTTGAGTGCGAGCGCAATCAAACCACCAGCCAGCCCTCCGCCTACGATAGCGAGGTCACATATTGTCTTGCTCTGCACACTCTTGCCGTAGCGCCTCTTGGGTTTAAGCGAAAGCGTGTATAATATCGGTGCAAATGTCTATTCCACTTGACCCTTCGCTGTTGCTTAAGGCCTATGCGGCGGGCATTTTTCCAATGGCTGACGGGCGTGATGCCGCCGAGGTGTATTGGGTTGAGCCCAAACGGCGCGGGATATTGCCGCTTGAAGATTTTCGCCTCTCGCGTTCGCTTGCCAAGACACTGAAATCGGGGCGCTTTGAAACAACGCTTGACCATGCGTTTGGCGATGTTGTCGCACTGTGCGCGGCTGAGGCACCCGACCGCCCTTCGACCTGGATCAATAATCAAATTGAAACAGCGGTGACCCAGCTTCACAATGTTGGCAGCGCACACAGCATTGAAACCTGGGCGGACGGCGAACTTGTTGGCGGGCTTTATGGAATCAGGCTTGGTCGCGCGTTTTTTGGCGAATCGATGTTCAGCCGGGCAACCGACGCCTCAAAGGTTGCGCTCGCGCATCTGGTCGCGCGGATGCGCGTGGGCGGCTTTACGCTGCTCGATTGTCAATTCATTACGCCGCATCTCGCCTCGCTTGGCGCGGTCGAGGTTGGGCGCAATCACTATATGACGTTGCTATCGGCGGCGCTGTCGACTGGGGGAGCGGCAGATTTCGGTGCCTTTGACGGCTTGTCTGATGACGCCTTGGGTTCGGCGCGAATGACCGAGGTTTCAGGGCCGGTATCGGGGTGGCGCATTGTGCAGGCTTTGGCCCAGACATCATAAATTGGATGCTCGACAACATTGAGCGAGGGCGATTCTTTATAAAGCCAGCCTGAAAATACCTTGCGCCATTTATCGTCGCTACCCAGAACGATCAATTGAACGAATGCGCCGGTATAGGCCTCCTGCTCCCACGGTGCAGTTGTTTCGCAGGCTTTGAGGCGGACGACAACATCGCCGATACGTACAGCTTCGCCCGGCTTCATCGTAATATCACGCCACAGGCCGTTGCGTTTGTTGAGCAAGCCAATCGTCGCAACACGCTGTGCCATTGGCGTCAGGGCCTTTGCGGGTGGCGGTTCGGGCGCCGCCTTGGGAGCCTCTAGCTTTGCAGCCGTCACTGCTTTTGGCGCAGGTTTAGCGACCTCGGTTTTGGGCGTTTCCGCCGGCGGTTCAGTCGCATTTTGGAGCGCGGGCGCGGCTTGCCAAGCAAGGCCCGCGCCAATCACCAAAGCCGTTCCAATAAGGGCGGCGCGACGCATCAGTTGTCTGGGCTCCACGCTTCATAGTCGCCCGTTGCGGCGCGGCGTTTGCCACCCGCTTGCAGCGCCCCTTGGGGAAGATAGGCTTGCGCCGTACCTGTAAGGTTAGCCGTCGCTTCAACTTCCCAGCGACGCGGCGGTGGCAGGCTGTTGTCGGGCACATCATCAAGCGTACCATGCAGCCAGCCATGCCATTCAGGCGGCACGCGGCTTGCATCATTGGGCCCGTTGTAAATCACCCAGCGGCGCGGTGCCCCATTGGTCTGCGCACCGCCAGTATAGTAGGCATTGCCCAAGCCATCAGTGCCGACATGCGTGCCAATGCGCCGGGTATTGAACCAGGTGCCAAAGCCAGAGCCTTCCCACCAGGTGAAGATATTTTTTATAATCGCCATAGCATTGGCCAATTACGCGTTCACGCCGCAGCGCGCAACCACTCACTTATTTCCAGATCACCCGGTCATTTTCGGCGATACCAAGCGCTTCGGCCCGACCACCTGCAAGTTCGAGCACAGCAACCACGGGTTCGCCCGAACTGACCGGAGACAGGTCATAAGGAATCGTATTGGCGGCAATCCGGGCAATCGTCCCATTGCTGCGGATAAAGATCATATCAAGCGGTATGACTGTGTCTTTCATCCAGAAGCTCGCTTCACGCGGGGGCACCATCGGGAAAATCATACCGCCAAATTCGGGGAGCGAAGTGCGAAACATCAGGCCGCGCGCCTGCTCTTCGGGGGTGCGGGCAATTTCCACTTTGAAATTGAGCTTGCCCTTCGCTGTGCGGATTTCGAGAGGGATAAGCGCGGGCTGTGCTGATGCCGCTCCAATCACAGGTGCTGACTGACAGCCAGCAATAACGCAGAGCAACGCCACCGGTAACATACGCAACAGAAATTTCACGGCAACCTCACCTCGACCGCCAATAGTCCATTATTACCTTTGGCAATTCGCGCATGCAGCATGTCGGCTGGCAGAATATCACCTATCCCTGCGCGCCGGAGGGTTTCCATATGGACAAATATATCGGCGGTATCGTCAATCCGGTTGAGGAAGCCATAGCCCTTGAGTCGATTGAACCATTTGACCACGACCGCTTCCAGCGGCCCGGCCTCATCCACCATGGCCACCGGATCAATCCGCTCACTGCGCGGCGCACGGCGGACATCGAAATCGACGCCTGTTGCCGTCGTGAGGTCAAATTCGAGGATTTTGACCGCCTGAAGCCCACGCGCGCCTTGGGTAACCTCGCACGAAACGCGCGTACCTTCGGGCAGCATCCGCCGCCCATGATCGCGCAAGACGGAAAAATGCACCAGAACGTCACTACCCGCATCATCAGGCACCATAAAACCGAAACCGCGCGTGGCATCAAACCATTTGATTTGGCCATGGCAAACGTCATGCGCTGGCCCCTCACCTGCTCCCGCAGGTGTGCCGTCTGATTGCGCTACCGTCATTAATTTTGCCTCAAATTCATTCTGCCTCACGATATGGTCGGGAATTCTAAATAAAACAAGAATTTACAGTTGCTTGTGAACGCTTGCACACTCACATGCTCTCTATATCGCTTGCTTCGAGCGCCAGAATTTTGCGCGCGATATCGTAGCTATGCCCGGCGCGAAGCAGCCTCGCGATCATTTTTTGTCGAATATCTGGGCTTTTTTCCTCCTTGGTGTAAGGGCCAATGCGTTTGCGCCGTGCAAAAACCATCGCCGCCGCAAACGCATTTTCGTCATCAACTTGGGTGGCACGATCAATAATATCTGTCCCGATTCTAGAGGCATGCAACACAATTCGTAACCGATTTGGGCCATATCCACGCCGCAGCAGCGATTCACTGCGCGTCCTTGCGAAGGTTTCATCGTTGACATAATCCAGCGACTGGAACTGCGCGACGATCTCTGCGACCGGCGGCGTGCTCTCATCGGCCCATCCATGTTCTGCGATTTTGCGTGTCAGATAATCGGTCAACCGTCCGCAGCTCGTCGCATAGCGGCCAACATAAGCAAGCGCGAGGGCACGCAAACGCTCGCCGTTAAGCGGTTGTCGGCGCTTGCGTTCCCGTGATGAATTTTGGTATTCGCCTTTCATGACAAATTTGTGCCATAGTCGCGGTTAAAGGGAAAGTCGTTGCGTATGACGCGCGCGTAAAGCCGCTAGTCACTGTTCGTTGTGGCGCGATTAGAGTCGCAAAACTGGCCGAT
>JBBTEI010000135.1:0-9650 GCA_038042405.1 Pseudomonadota bacterium | reverse complement strand
ACCCGCTGCATAGGCCGCCTGAGCAAACGCGATTACGGCGCCATGGTCAACCGCTGCAAAAGCAGCTTTTGACCCCGCCTGCGCCATTGTCGAGCCAAGCATGCAAATTGCGATATCATACCGGATACCCGCCATCAGGCTTGACCAATCGGCGTGGTCACCAATAATTTGCCTGGCATCGCCGGGCGCTGCTGAGTTGCCGCGTCGACCGATCAGTGTCAGATCATGGCCCATCACGCGCTTGAGCAGCAGCGAACCGATCAGCCCCGAACTGCCCGCGATAATGATGTTCAAATCGCCTAACTCCGCCGCCAGTCCTTGCGCGTCATACCAACAAAGCGGTCGCCAAGGCCAACGCTGTTTCGCAACACAATATCGCGTAGCGTAGCCGTGCGCTCAATTTCGGCCAACCCTTCATCGGTAAACGTCAGCCGACGCGTCGCTTCGTCGCCCCAGACATGTTCGCTGAGCAGCGGATTGGTGAGCGCCTGCGAAAAGGCATCCATCGCCACCATCGCTTGAAGCAAATCGGGCAAGACACCATTCTTCTGGGTCGGCTCGGCAAAAAGGCCGACGTAAAATTCAAGATTATCAACCGAGCCATAAAGCGCCTGAAGCCGCGCCGCGAGCTGCCCACGTCGTACCTGTTCGGCGGCGTCGCCTGATCGCCCGACAACACCCGCAAAGCTGGTTGCGCGCGATTTGCCCATTGCCGCGCGGTATTCATTATATGGGGCGAGCCTATTCGTGCGCGCCTGAAGAATTGCTTTTTCCTCGGCAAAGATAATGAAACTTGCAGAATTTTGCAGGCCAATCCGCGTCGCGCAATTTGCCGAAACATCGGCAAACGCATTCGCGAGACCGCCCTTTAGCAACAAAGCATTGTTGAGTGTTGCCGCACTCCCCGGCACAGCCTCGCCGCCCCACGTCATGCTTTCCGACACCAGCGAATGCCAACGGTAAAGCAGGCTAAATTCTGCGGTAATCCAATTCGGCCGGTTCCAATTCGCCGTCCACGCCACATCGGGAAGCGCGCGGAGATGGAGAGGCTCCTGGCTGATGTGATTGATATATTCTTCAACCACAATCTTGATAAACATCACGATGATAATGTTGCGCGCGGTTTCAAACACGCGTTCATCATCCCAATCAGGGTGCTTACCCTCAAGCATCGCAGCAAGCCGGTTATGTTCACGCAGGAACAGCGTATTCATCATCGCCACCTGCGGCGAGGCATTCACCCGATCCCCGCCTGCGGCAAATAATGTCGTTTTAACCGCCCAAGGTTTCGTCTCACCCAGAGGCGCATCAAGAATTGGCCGCCCGTCCGCGCCTACAAAATCAGGGTTGAGCGTCACGCCATCGGGCAGATAGAGGAAGGGCGAATATTCCTCTCCATCCATCATCTGCGATTTGAGACGACCGCGCTTGCCACGCTCTTCACTGCGTAAACGCAACGCGTTGGTTTGTGCGGGGGTTCGTCCATAGAGCGGGCTTTGGTCAATCTCATGATTGGTCGTCGTCCGCCGCCGATCTTCCTCGGCATCATTGTTTGAGAGCAAGGTGCGAATAAAACCATCAGTCAAATATTGCGCAAACGCACCGAACAGCGCCGTCGATTTCGGACATGGCCGCTGCCCCCCGCTTTCTGGCACAAACAGTTGGACGAGATCTTCAACCGGAGGCAGCGGCTGCGGGTTGAGCGCCTCGGGCAGCATTCGCGCGCTGTAGGTGCGGTCGGTCAGGCTGCTCCAGCTAATATAGCTGCTGCGCGTGCTCCACGGATGCGGACGATTGCGACCCGTTTTTACAAGGCCATTGATCGCGAATTTGTTGAGCGTTTCGCTCAACCAACCGCTTTCGCCCGCAAGCCCCGCAGCAATACGGATCGCAAATGTGCGTAAACCACCCATAGCGCATCTCCCATGCGATAGTTACGGCCCGTCATATTATAGCCGTGTGATTAGCATAAATGCGACACTCGGGCAAGCGACCCCGATCACACTCTGGTGCTATACCATTGAAATCAGGTGTGAATTAACCCCTCGATACGCTTCACCGGCGGAAGCGAAGGATAAAGTGTTTTCGCAACCTGCACCGGATCTAGCGCGAAATGCCCCGCGATTGCGCCCGCGATCACCGCCTCAAGCGCAATTGTTGGTTTCAAATCTCGCCCTTCAAACTGATCACTACTGCGCAACCCCGGCCAATCGGCGATCACGCGTCCACCTTTCACCGCACCACCAATCAGCATCGTTGCCGACGCTGTTCCGTGATCAGTGCCGCCTGTGCCGTTGACTGCAACGGTACGTCCAAACTCGGTGGCAACAAGGATCATCGTATTAGCCCAGGCCGCCCCAAGCCCTGCCTTGATTGCACCGATCATCTGATCAAGCCCGTTCAGGCCTGCGTTCAGTCGTCCTTTTTGCGCACTATGCGTATCCCATCCGCCGGTTTCAATCATCAATAGCCGTGCCCCGTTCGCCGGAAGCATTAACTTGGCAGCAAGTGCCCCGGTGGCAGCGCCACTGCGCCCTTCTCCCTCACCAAGATTGCCAGCAAGCGCGCGTGTGTCCATTGCCGACTGCCACAATCCGCGAAGCTGCAGGTCATGCGCATAGAGATCGGTCACGCGTGACATCAAATCCTGCAAGGCATCGGGCAAGCGCGAAGGGGCATAGCTTGAAACGCTGTTCGGCCCACGTAGCGCCGCTGGCAGAGTTTGGGCCAGCGCCATTGCCCTAGGATCAGCACCTGGTAGAATGCCAACAAGCCGGTTCATCCAGCCATATTGCTCGGCATAAGCGCGGAGGCCTCCGGTTTCGAGGATGTTCTGCGCATCAAAATGCGAACGATCCCGATTGGCCGATGCGACCGCATGGACAAATAGCGCCTCTCCGCCGCGATAAAACCCCGCCGTATGCTTGAGCGCTGGGTGAAGTGCGAACAGGCTGTCGAGCTTCACACCTTCGCCCATCCCGTCCACCAGACTCACCCGTGCGGCGCGAAGTCCCGGATCACCAACTGGCGCAACGCTGTAAAGCCCGTCTGCCGCGCCGCGCTGGATGATGAAGATGAAACGGCGCTCATCACTGCCCCCCTTGGCAAAGCTGATACGCGGCAGCACAGCGGTGCCGACCGCCGCAAGGCTGCTTGCGATAAGTGTGCGACGTGTAATCATGATTATCTCCGCATAAATTCTGGCGAAACCAGTAATAGCGCCACTGCCTCAGCCCCATCACCAGCGCGCGCAATGGCGGCCTGCGTATCGGCCGACAGCGCTCCACCAAACAGTTTGAGGCCAAGTGCGCGCGCATCAACGCTCACGCGCGATGCCAATCGCTGGGCCACCTCAACCCGCTTCATCAGCGCGTCTGGGCCTGCCCAGTGCACTGCGACATCATCATAGCCTGCAGGCGAACCAGGTCGCCAAACGGGTTGACCAAGCTCGGCCAGCATCGCAACCACCGCCTGATCAGGTGTCTCTTTCACGCCAAGCGCACGGAAGGTGGAAACGCTCCACTCCCACGGCGTTTTGAATTTGGACTGTGTGGGTACCCAAGCCTCTGGCGCATCGATGAGCGCCGCATAGACACTCGGCAAATCACCGCCGGTTTTGAGGAACACCGCCTTGAGCCTCGCGACTAGGGCGGGCGGCGGGTCATCGGCGACGAAATGCTGCGCAAGCTTGGTCACGATGTGCTCGGCCGTGGCGGGATGAATCGCAAGATCGGCCAACACCGCGCGCGCCTGCGCCTCGCCACCGTCTGGATAACGGCGGGTAAGGACTGTGCGGTCACCCGGCTCATGAATTTGCGGCACGAACAAAAATGCACCGGGCTCTGCATTGGCGGTCAGCGCGCGAGCGGCTGGCCCTCGCCCAATTCCCGCCACGGTCCACCCGGTCATCGCGCGGGCGAATTCGGTCACATCGTTTTGGCCATAGCCAGTACGCACGCCGAGCGTGTGAAGCTCCAATATCTCACGCGCGAGATTTTCATTCAGGCCAAGCTTGCGGATTCCACGCGCAGTAATACGGCTGCCAAGCGGGCTATCCGGGCCAATTGATTGCGCCTGATCAAGATAGAGCAACATTGCCGGATGCTGCTCGACTGCAAGCAGCATATCGCCAAAGCGGCCAAGCACATGCGAGCGGATGGCTTCAAACTCCAGCATCCCTGCAAAACCGACCGTAACCAGTTTATCCGCTGACACAGCAAAGTGATTGGCCCAGAAATGCACCAACCGCTCAATGAACGGCGTCTCGCTCACCACCGCCATCCGCATCCGTGCGCCGACTTGGGCAATATGCTGCCCCCGCGCATCCTGCCGCGCTTCCTTGCGCATCGCCTTTTTGGGGTCGGCGGCACTATCGACCTGCGCGGACGCGGCCTTTTTGCCAACAAGTGCGCGCACGGCTTCAACATTGTCAGCAAGCTGCGCGGCTATTTCACTGCGGATTGGCAAGGCGCGTAGGGCTTGAGGTCGCACTTCAAACCCGCGCAACTGCATCTTTAGCCAACCGCGCGGATCATCAATGCCTACCTCATCACCGCGCGCACCAAGGCCAAAGCGGTTCAGCGCAATTTCACGCTCGGGCATAAACGCACTCCATCGTAACGCAGGTTGAACCCGGTTAACGCATCAGTGCTCAAAACCCTTCGGGCAAATCAATCTCGCCAACACAGTCTCGATAACGCGCAATGGCATAGCGATCCGTCATCCCGGCAATAAAATCGGCAATGTGGCGCGCGCGCGCGGGTTCTTC
Organism: Pseudomonadota bacterium; assembly: GCA_038042405.1. Classification (GTDB taxonomy): domain Bacteria; phylum Pseudomonadota; class Alphaproteobacteria; order Sphingomonadales; family Sphingomonadaceae; genus Aquisediminimonas. The sequence continues at coordinate 4,882 of JBBTEI010000135.1, read as the reverse complement.
GGATGGGATGGTTATACGCCATTCCTCGGGAAGGTTTTGAACGTCACTCTGATAGGCCGCGAACAGCCCCGATACAATCTGCCGCGCCGCACCGGCGGCTGTGAGTTGGCGCGGATGATGATAAAGCTTGGCATACATGAAACGCTTAAGCTGTTCCTCATCTGCCGCCATGCCCGGCGAAAACCCCGCAAGTGTTATTCCAGCAGCGCGCACCCCTTCCACCGTTTCCACTGCGGCCGCCTTCAAATTGGCGCGCGTGGTTTCGATGACATCATTTACCATCAGGCCAATTTGTTGGCGCACAAGCTCGGAACGTAGCCGGGGCGGATCAACGTCCGTATAGCGCGCGCACACGCTATCCCAACCGCGCGCAACCATCGGGACGCTAAGCAGCGCATCAAAGTCAATTAGTCCTGCACGAAGACCGTCATCAATGTCATGATTGTCGTAGGCAATGTCATCGGCCACTGCCGCAACCTGCGCCTCAAGCGAGGCATGACTACACAGATCAAGTGGAAAGCCCTGATCTGCCGCGATCATTGCCCAACCGGACGCAGTCACCGGGCCATTATGTTTGGCAAGCCCTTCAAGCGTTTCCCAGCAGAGATTTAACCCATTCCAGCACGGGTAAGGCGTTTCAAGCGCCGTCAGAATCCGCAAAGTATGACCATTATGGTCAAACCCGCCCGCATTCGCCATCGCTGCCTTCAACGCGTCTTCACCCGCATGGCCGAACGGTGGGTGACCAAGATCATGGGCGAGACAAAGCGCCTCAGTCAAATCCTCATCAAGGCCAAGCGCACGGGCAATCGTTCTGCCGATCTGGGCGACTTCGATACTATGGGTCAGGCGAACACGAAAATGATCGCCGTCAGGCGCAACAAACACCTGCGTCTTGTGGCGAAGCCTGCGGAAGCCGACCGAATGAATGATGCGGTCACGGTCACGCTGAAAAGCGGTGCGTGGGCCGCGCGGATCACCTCTTTTTTCGGGATGTTGTCGTCCGCGACTGCGCAACGGATCGCTGGCGCACACATGGCGTTCGCTCATCTGGACGCGATCTTGAGGATCTCCTGCCCCGCCTCGCTGGTGAAGTTATTGCCCGGAATGCCAGCCTTGCCCATTGCGTTTACAACTGATCGCGCTTCGGCAGCACTTTTGAACGGGCCGACAAGTACACGGTTGGTCGCCTTGAACGGCGCGTAGGATGCGCTTAACCCCTTGAAAGCATCAGGCGCTTTTTCCCTGAGCCGCTTCCAAGTTATACCAAGTCCTGATTCATTAGCACCCGTCGCAATCTGCACCCAAACACGCGCCGGATTACGCTTGGCAAGCGCCGCAGCCTCGGCCGCTTCTTTGTCTGCCTTGGTTTTCAGAGCCTTCGCCGCTGCTTCCTTCTCAGATTTCAGCTTGTTGGCCGCATCGGTTTGTTTGCGCTGGGCCGCAAGCTTCGCGAGTTTTATTTCAGTCTCATTCGGAAGGGCGACCGCAATGCTCTCAGCCTCGGTTTGTATGTCGGCAAGCAAGCCCGCGAGCCCGCCTGTACGCTGGACAGCAGGTGCGAGAACAGGCTTTGGCCTTTCGGTCATCGGTGGTGGGGTAGCCGCTACTGCGAGCTTCACCGGCTCTGCTGCACCAGTAACCGGATTTTGCAACGGCGGTCCGCCTATTATTATCGCAGTCGGCAAGCCTTCGACAGCCGAAGCTACTGCAACCGCAGGCCTCTCTTCAGCCTTGCGTGTAATTGACGGAACCTCAAAAATTGCGTTTTCAGGCTGATCTATCTCTTCCGGTTCCGGCGCTTTAACGACTGGCTTCGGCGCAGGCACAACAGTTGCGGCGACAATTTTCTGATCAGGCGACAGCAATACATTGCCCGGAACAGCCGCAATCTTCGGTAGCATACTTGCATCATTCTGCGCCAGCACAGCCCTTACCTCGGGAGGCACCCGGTCAGGATCAACAGGGCCAATTCGCTTCCCAACGCGCTGATCAATAGGATTATTCGCGATTTGCTTCGGCATTTCTGACGTAGTCGATTTCAAAAAAATATCCAAAAATCCGGGGGCAACAACCGGCGCGTTTACACCTGGCACTATTGCTGTCGAGGCAATCTGTACGTCCTGTATGTCGTTCTTGCCGGGTCGACGACGCGGTGCCTTAGATGATGCTGTATTCTTGGTCGGTTTCGAAAGTTGATCGTTTGATCCACTTGGAGCAAGCTCGGGTGCTGGAATTAACCGGGAGGTATCCAAAGAAGCAAAGCGGGTTGAGTCGCTTGGCATCGTTCCAAAATTGACCGCATGAGCACGTTCGATAGCACTAAGCGTCGCAAGCCTTCGCAGAAAAGGGCGCATCGTATCGCCCATTCCGGCTGGCATTACAGTCGAAGCGATACCCTCCGCACTACGCACGTCACCATTCATAGCAAGGACAAACGCACGCGCGCGCCAACCCGTCGGGTCTTGTCGACGCAGCAGAGGATCAAGCATCCTAAGTGCCTGATCTCGATCACCGGCAATCCCAAGCGATAGCGCGAGACGACGGGTTACCTCGTCGTCCGCTCTGAACCTTAACGCCGTTTGATAGTCGCGTTGGGCAATACGGTTGTCACCCAAAAGATCGTGCGCAAGCCCGCGATCGCCCGCAATCTCGGATTCGGGTGCGCCAAGGGCACTCGCCTCGGTGAATAGGCGGAGGGCATCCGACGGGTTTTCAACCATTACCAATGCTGAGCCGATTGCAGCCTTAACGCGACCATTGCTTGGTGCGAGTTCTTCTGCCCGCGCCAAAAATGAAAGTGCAGCAGCATAATCCCCAACGGCAATAGCGCTACGTCCAGCATCAATAAGTGCCGAAACATTTTTCGGATTTTGCGAGAGCAAGACCAAATTGGCCGAAAGTCGGTCTGCGGGGTCATTTGACGGCAATTGCGGCACAACAGTCGTCGTTCCGGGTGGAAAGGATTGGGCCAATGCGGCACGACAAGGCCAAATCAGCGAAAGCGTAAGCCAGCACAGCCGATTGAATGATTTCCCTCTCAACATAGTTGAGGTCTATGGCATGGGCCGCTTAAGAGGCAAGATGATTTACGACGAAATGAATATGGGGCGCCGTCAAATGGCAAAAAGCCAATTAACAACGCCCCAATATCGAGCCGACGATCCTTACTGGTTGTTCTGCCGGTTCAAAAATCGTGGAATATCAAGCGGATCGCTTGCTTGCGGCGTATCACCGTCGCCGCGCGCGGCGCTGCGTGCGATATTTGACATGCGTTCAAACAAAGTTGCTCCCGATGCCGGTGCTTTCGGTTCAGCTTCTTCAGCATCACCGCTCACGAGCCAACGACGGCGCGGCGCAATCGGCTCTTCGACGGCTTGCGCTTCAACGGGTGGTACTGGGTTGCTGACGACTGGATCATCAAGCATCGACTGCGGATCAAGAACAAGCTCATCAGGCTCGTCGCCAACATCGTCAAATCTCATCGAAGATGCAGGCTCAGGTGGATCAAGCGTCAAGGGTGCTTCAACCATTGCAACAGGCACCGAGACGTCTTCGATTATGACGGGTTCAGCTTCATGCACCGGCGCTTGAGCAACTGGTTCAGGAACCGGTACTGGTGCCATCACAGGCTCAGGCGTACGGATGATTTCATCGCTTTTACGCGCGGTAGGGAATGCAAATACGCGTGCTGGCTCTGCCGAAGTCGCGGCCTCAGCCTCAATGCCCGTAGCGACAACAGAAACGCGTATTTTTCCGTCAAGCGCATTATTAAACGCTGAACCCCAGATGATATTTGCATCTGGATCAACAAGTTCTTTGATATGACTTGCAGCCTCATCCACTTCCATCAGGCGCATATCTTCGCCACCGGTGATCGAGATGATGACACCCTTTGCGCCCTTCATCGAAACACCATCAAGCAGTGGATTATTGATCGCCTTTTCGGCGGCTTCAATCGCGCGGTTATCCCCTTCGGCTTCGCCAGTGCCCATCATCGCCTTGCCCATTTCGCCCATCACTGAACGGACATCGGCAAAATCGAGATTGATAAGACCAGGCATCACCATCAAATCGGTAATTCCGCGAACACCCTGCTGAAGCACTTCATCGGCCATCTCAAACGCTTCTTTGAAGGTTGTCGACGGGTTGGCGATCAGGAACAGGTTTTGGTTCGGAATGACGATCAGCGTATCTACATGTTTTTGCAGTTCGGCGATTCCAGCCTCGGCGGCTTTATTGCGGCGCGAGCCTTCAAAGCTGAACGGCTTGGTGACAACGCCGACAGTCAGGATACCGCGATCGCGTGCGGCTTTGGCAATCACTGGCGCTGCGCCAGTACCCGTGCCGCCGCCCATGCCAGCCGCGATGAAGCACATATGTGCGCCTTCGAGAGCTTTTTCGACTTGCTCAATCGTTTCCTCAGCAGCAGCACGACCAATTTCAGGGCGCGAACCTGCGCCGAGTCCTTGGGTGATCTTAAGACCGAGCTGGATGCGGCGTTCGGCAGCAGAGGTGTTGAGCGCCTGAGCATCAGTATTGGCGACGATAAAATCGACACCTTGCACTTGGCTTGCAATCATGTTGGCAATGGCGTTTCCACCCGCACCACCAACGCCGATAACACTGATCCGTGGCCGCAACTCATCCACTTCAGGCGGAAGAAATTCGATGCTCATGACGTCCATTCCCCTTCAAAAATATTTGAGCGTACATTGCCCTATTGACTCTTTGCACTATTAGATTCGCCGAATCACCTAAAAAGTTAACGAATCGCAATTTTTCTTCATTTTGTCACAAATAGGTAAAACATCCACAACATCTAGTAGCCTGATTGAAACGCGGTCATCAACCGCTTTATCACACCGCCGCCAAAAACCGG
>JBBTEI010000134.1:0-16206 GCA_038042405.1 Pseudomonadota bacterium | reverse complement strand
TTGTATGAGTGTTTAACTCTCAAGTGACCGGCGCAAAACCGTCACAAGTCCAATCCAGTCCAGTCTTGGTATCGCAACTGGATTGCCGCGCTTCGCTCACAATGATGAGATCGTGTAGATTTGATACGATCCGCACTAAACCGCCACCCCAAACAAATCATGCTCGTCGGCATCCTCGATCAGCACGGGCACGATATCGCCCTGCGCCAAACCACCGGCATCGCGCAAAAATACCGAACCATCAATCTCTGGTGCGTCGGCTTGTGAGCGGCCCGTCGCGCCGCCTTCGTCATCGACTTCATCGATGATCACGTCGAGCGTGCGGCCAACCTTTGCAGCCAACCGCGCCGCTGAAATTGCAGCGGTTTTTTCCATGATGCGGGCGTAGCGCTCTTCTTTTACATCTTCGGGCACCGGATTGGGCAGGGTGTTTGCAGCGGCACCCTCAACGGGTTCGAAGCGGAATGCGCCGACGCGGTCGAGCTGTGCCTCATCAAGCCAATCGAGCAGATATTGGAAATCGGCCTCTGTTTCGCCGGGAAAGCCAACGACAAAGGTTGAGCGGATCGCGAGATCGGGACAAATCTGCCGCCATGATTTGACGCGCTCAAGAACTTTGGCTTCGTTCGCGGGGCGTTTCATGGCTTTGAGAACGCTCGGTGATGCGTGCTGGAACGGAATGTCGAGATAGGGCGTGATCAGCCCCTCTGCCATCAACGGGATGACCTGATCAACATGGGGGTAGGGGTAGACATAGTGGAGACGCACCCACGCCCCGAGCTTACCCAGTTCGCGCGCCAGATCGGTCATATGTGCGCGAACGGGCTGGCCCTTCCAATCGCGCGGTTGGTGCTTGATATCAACGCCATATGCCGATGTGTCCTGCGATATCACCAGCAGTTCCTTTGTTCCTGCGGCGACCAGCTTTTCAGCCTCACGCAGGATCGCGTCGGGACGGCGGCTGACCAGATCGCCGCGAATGCTTGGGATGATGCAGAAAGCGCAGCGGTGGTTGCAACCTTCGCTGATCTTCAAATAGCTATAGTGGCGCGGGGTGAGCTTCAATCCGCCGTCGGGTACGAGATTGAGGAACGCGTTGGGCGGGATCGGGGCGGCGTCATGCACCGCGCTGACGACTTCTTCGTACTGATGTGCGCCGCTGATCGCGAGCACCTTGGGGAAGCGCGCGCGGATCATCTCGGCCTCTTGCCCCAAACATCCCGTGACAATTACGCGGCCATTTTCGGCGAGTGCTTCGCCAATCGCTTCAAGTGACTCTTCTTTCGCCGAATCGAGGAAGCCGCAGGTGTTGACCAGTACCACGTCAGCCCCGGCATAATCGGGCGAGAGGCCGTACCCATCGCTGCGTAGCTTGGTGAGGATGCGTTCGCTATCGACCAACGCTTTTGGGCAGCCGAGCGAAACCATGCCCACTTTGGGCGGCGAGGGGAGGGTGGTGATTGTCATTTGCGGCTGCGCATAGGCGAAATATGCGGCAATTGCTACCGCACTGGCAATTGCTTGACCGGATCAACCGGCTTGCCGCCCTTGCGCATTTGGAAAAACAGTAGAGGTGCGGTGCCGCTGCCGGCCTTCCCGATGATTTGGCCGCGCTTGACTGACTGCCCGCGCGTGACACTTGCCGCTGTTGCGCGACCGTAAGCGGTGATCCAGCCCTCGCCGTGACGGATGAGGATCAGCCCACCATAGTTCGCCACATCATTGCCAACGAACGCGATAACGCCGTCTGCGGCGGCAGTGATCGGCGCGCCTTGCGCCACCGCAATGTCGATCCCCTGATTGACTTGGCCTTCACCAAGCGGGCCAAAGCGATTGGCGACGCTACCAGCGGCGGGCCAAGCGAAGCTTCCGGCAAAGCGCGCAGGCTCAGTCACTGCAACACCGGGCGGAAGCGGGCGGGTTGGTGCTGGTTGCGGTGCTGCGGTTGGCGCTTCAGCAATTGCGGCGGGCTCTCCGCCTGTGAGTATGTCTTCAATGTCGAGTTTGAATGCCGATGCGCGGGTTTCAAGCGCGTCACCGGGGAGCAAAAGCCGCCGCCCAATTCGGAGCGCATAGGGCGGCTCAAGTGCGTTCGCGGCGATAATTTCCTGCCAACTAATCCCGTAAGCGCGCGCGATGGCGATGCCCGTCTCACCCTCTCCCACATTGTGATAGCGTCCAGCGGGTACGGTGAGCGTCTGGCCGGGGCGGATGATAAACGGCGGTTCAAGGCCGTTGGCGCGGGCGAGCGTTTCGGAGCCTGCGCTGGTGCGATTGCCGATGCTGCGCAGCGTATCGCCCGCGACGACGGTGTAGCTGCCGCCCGCAACCGTAACCGCATTGGCGACAACGGGGCGCATTTCCCACACAGGGGCTTCGTCAAACACCGTATCCATTTGCGGATCAATACGCGGTGCGTCCGCTTCGGGTGCTGCGTCTGTGGTGCGGATTGGAGTAGTTGCCGAACGCGGAATGCAGCCCGAAACGAGCGCCGCCAGCATGATCCCCAAAACTACCCCGTTACGCGTCATGACGTCATATTATGCAGATGAACCCAGTTCGTCAAAAACGTGCGGCAAGTGCGGCCATCGTTGCCCGGTCGGTCAGGTCAAGCGTGAGCGGCGTCACCGAGACATAGCCTTCAACCACCGCCTCAAGATCACTTGAGTGGGCGGGGGTTTCCTTCGCGCCGCCAAGCGCAAACCAATGATATTCAAATCCGCGTGGATCGCGGTTGGTAACGATGCCAAGGCGGCTGTAATCGCGAAAACCCTGCGCTGTCACACGCACGCCCTTCACGGCATCGGGCGCGGTCGCAGGAAAATTGACGTTGAGGAGCGTGTTTGTGGGCAGGGGCACATCAAGCAGCGGGCGCAGCACTTTCGCGCCCCATTCTTCCGCCGCTGCAAACGAGACATCGTCGCCAGCGCCTTCGCGGCTGTAGGCTTGGCTAAGCGCAATCGAACGAATACCTGCGAGCGTGCCCTCCATCGCGGCGGCCACTGTGCCAGAATACGTGACATCCTCGGCGAGGTTCGCACCGCGATTGACGCCCGATAGGATCAGGTCGGGTTTAGCATCCATTACCTTGCCGAGCGCGAGCATCACTGAATCGGTTGGTGTGCCTGTCACGCTAAAACGCCGTTCTTCATGCTGTCTAATGCGCAAGGGCCGGGTGAGGGTGAGCGAATGGCCAGCGCCCGATTGCTCTTCGGAAGGCGCGACGATCCAAATATCGTCGGATAACTGACGCGCAATGGCTTCAAGCGTGACCAGACCGGGGGCGTTGATGCCGTCATCATTGGTGAGGAGAATACGCATTAGGCTGGTGTAATCTTGGTCATGCCACCCATATAGGGCAGGAGTGCGGACGGAACGGTGACACTGCCGTCTTCCTCCTGATAATTTTCAATCACCGCTACCAAAGCGCGGCCAACCGCGAGGCCCGAGCCGTTGAGCGTGTGGACAAAGCGCGTGCCTTTCTCGCCGTCTGGACGGTAGCGGGTGTTCATCCGCCGCGCCTGAAAATCGCCGCAATTTGAGCAGCTTGAGATTTCGCGGTAACGCCCTTGGCCGGGCAGCCAGACCTCAAGGTCATAGGTTTTCTGCGCTGAAAAGCCCATGTCTCCCGTACAAAGCAGCATCCGGCGGTAGGGCAGTTCGAGCCGATCAAGCACGGCCTCGGCGCAAGACGTCATCCGTTCATGCTCGGCATCTGAATCTTCGGGGCGGGTGATCGAAACCAGTTCAACCTTATCAAATTGATGCTGACGGATGAGGCCGCGTGTGTCCTTGCCCGCCGCGCCTGCTTCGCTGCGGAAACAAGGGGTGAGTGCCGTGAAACGGATGGGAAGGGTGGTGTCGGCTAAAATGTCACCATTTACGATATTGGTAAGCGAGACTTCGGCGGTGGGGATCAGCCAGCGTCTGTCAGGTAGCTTAGGCAAGTCTTGGTATAGCGCTTCTATATTTTCAATCGATCCACTCGTCAGACGATTTCTAATTTCTTCTGACCTAAACTTCATTTGCTCAAAGGGAGTAAATGAAATCTGAGTTTGAAAGAGATCGGCTTCGAACTTTGGAAGCTGGCTTGTTCCAAACATCGCAGCATCGCGGACAAGCAAAGGTGGCGCGACCTCCTGATAGCCAAACTCGGTCGTGTGCAGGTCAAGCATGAACTGCCCAAGCGCTCTCGCTAGGCGTGCAACGCCGCCGCGCAGATAGGCGAAACGCGCGCCGGAGACCTTCTGCGCGGTTTCAAAATCGAGGCCGAGGGCCGCACCAATGTCAAAATGCTCACGCGGCGTGAAGGCGAAATTGCGAAGGGTGCCTTGGGTTTTTTCAACCCTGTTAAATTCCTCATTATCTCCCAATGGAACTGCTTCAACTGGAAGGTTCGGTATGGCTGCAAGTGCTTTATTCAACATTTCCAAGCCAGTGCGCTCTAGGCTCTCAAGCTTTGGTATAAGCATTTTTAGTCTCGTAGCATTCTCAATAAGTATTTTTTGCTGTTTTTCAAATTCTGCTACCTTTTTAGGCTCAGTTACATTTTCAGAAAAACTACCAAGGAAGTCACCCAATAAAGCGAAAAACTTATTTACGTCTTTTGTTCCAATTAACGCCGAGTTCTTATTGCGTTCAGCCAAAGAAGTCTGAAGCTCGCTAGCCGCGTTTCTCCATTTCTGATCCAATGTCAGCAGTGATTGTGCCTGCGCCTCCAGCCCGCGCCGGGCGAGCGCCGCGTCAAAGGCTTCGGGATTTTCGCGGATAAATTTAATGTCATGCATGGGCGCAGGCTATGCCGTGTGATGGCGCAGCTCGCAAGGGGGCGGGGCACAACAAAAAACACCCCTGGCCCGTCGGCCAGAGATGTTTCTTGGGTCGCACCAATGAAGGAATTAGGCGGCTTTGCGTGATAGCCGCTTGCGTGCAACCAATGCTGCTGCCCCTGCGCCGAACAGCAATACTACCGGCGGCGCGGGCACGGGCGTGCCGCCGCTTGATGTGCCGCCGCCGCTTGATCCCGATGATGTTGATGAGGATGTGGACGACGATGTTGAAGACGACGTCGAGCTTGATCCCGACGATGCGCCTGAACTGGTCGATGACCCGCCGCTTGAACCTGACGAGCCCGATGACGCCGAAGAGCCGGTCGATCCGCCAAAGCTTGATGAACCCGAAGTGCTCATCCCGCCCGAAGACGAGGATGAAGACGACGACGAGGATGATGATGACGAACTGCTTGAGGAGCTTGACGAGCTACTGCTGACATTGCCCGATGAGCTTGAGGTGCTGCTGATCCCGCCTGTCGATGTACTGGTTGATGAGCTAACGCCGCCCGTTGATGAGCTCACGTTGCCGCTTGAGGAACTAACACCGCCCGTTGAAGAGCTAACGCCACCAGTCGACGAACTGACGCCGCCCGTTGACGAACTGACATTGCCGCTCGATGTGCTTGAACTAACGCCACCCGTTGACGAACTGACATTGCCCGAACTGGTGTTGTTGTTATTGTTGATAATCGTAATGCCGCCCGTCGTTGAACCGCTACTCGTTCCACCGCTGGTCGTTCCGCCACTGCTTGATGTGCTGGATACGCCGCCCGTCGAGGTGCTTGAGCCGCCAGATCCACCCGAAGATGTCGAGGTCGAACCGCCGCTTGATGTTGATGATACTACAATGCTGCCGCCGCTGCTACCGCCACCGCTGAAGCCGCCAAAGAATCCGCCGCCAAAGCCACCGCCGAAACCGCCCGAGCCGCCAACGACAACGGGAATTACGCCGCCACCGCCACGGAAACCTTCATCGCGGAATGGCGCTGGCAACGGGCGCTGTGAAACCGATACGCTCTGCTGCGCGCACTGGATCTGATATGGCGCGCCTGCGTGGTTGCCCACTTGCACCGAACCCGGAGGGCAGGATAGCGTAGTTGTCGTCGTCGTGACCGTCCGGCGGATGCGCTTTACCACCCGCTTTTTGGGGGCGGCGTAAGCGATGCGCTTACGAACAACCTTCTTCACAGGCTTGGCTTTTGAATATTGCGCCTTTGAATATTGATATCCGGAGGTGCCAGCTTTGCTTTGCGTTGCATGCATCGCACCACCACCAATCATTGCGCCGCCACATGCGCAAGCGCAGAGTTTTGCAAGAGCCATCCGAACAGACATACGCGTTTTCCCATTGTTGCGAACCGAGGCGGATCGTGTTTGATCCATTTAACCCCTGCCCGATTCTTCTTAGAGTCATCCGTGCAAAAAAGTAGGAAGTCCTGCAACCGGATTAACCTTCATTCGATGTGTATATAACAAATTTACCACAAGGGCGTGCCAATCAATATGGTTAACGTCTCATTTAGGGGCTGTTTTGAGCCGATGTGTTGCGCGCGGTTTCCTGTTGAACCTAGATCACTCTTATCAAAAGCTTCTGATTTATGCGAATCGTCATAGTGATAAGATTCACGGCTTTGAAACAAATGTCGGCTTAGAGAATGGCATGATTGAGACGGCTTGTGCGTTTAAATGCCCCGCTCTATAGGCCCGCGTGAAACGCTGGTAGGGGATGTTTGGCTTATGGGTCACATGTCGATTGCACAGTGTATAAGAGGAAATGTTTATGGCGACCTCACTCGAAGATCGAAATGCGGAGCGATCAATCGAATCAGAGCCTGCGGCAGATAGTTACCGTCCGAGCGATGTGGAGCCATTTATGAATCCGAAACAGCTAGAATATTTCCGCATAAAACTGATCAATTGGAAAGAGGCGATCCTTCGCGAGGCGCAAGGTACGCTGGTATCACTGCAAAGCGAATCACTGCGCGAACCTGATGTAACTGATCGTGCGTCAAGCGAGACCGATTGGTCGCTTGAGCTACGTACGCGGGATCGCCAGCGTAAATTGATTGCCAAGATTGATGCGGCATTGCGGCGCATTGAAGACGGGGAATATGGCTATTGTGAAGTGACCGGGGAGCCAATTTCGCTCGGTCGTCTCGAAGCTCGCCCGATCGCAACGATGACGATAGAGGCCCAGGAGCGCCACGAGCGGCAGGAAAAAATCTCACGCGACGAATAAATTTGCTAACCCCCTTTGGTTGTTTACCTTTTTCCAACCAATTGCGCGTAGATCGCTAAAAATGGAAACTGAAAGCAACATGTTCGATGACGACCAAGCTGTGCTGCAACCGCGCGATAAGTCGCGTGAGAGCATCTTCCTTGGCGCGGTTGTCCACATCGGTGATGAAAGCCAAAGCCGGAATGTGCGCGTACGCAACATTTCGTCGGGCGGGATGATGATTGATTTACCCGGGCCTCAGCCACGCGGACTATTAGTTATTGCGGAGATGAAGGGCATCGGCGAAGTGCGCGGCCAGATCGTATGGTCAACCGAAAACCGTGCTGGCATTGCGTTCGAGGAAATCATTGATCCAAAGTTGGCAAGGCATACACCTGTATCGGCACCGGCTATTCCATTTTATGCAAAGCCCGTGTTGAGCCACGTCGACACTTCACGTCGGCCGGGGCTGGGCATTCGCTAACAGCTTGACGTCGGACTGCCCAAGTCAGTATGGGGCAACGCCTGCAAGTCAGGATTGTGGCGGTCGTAGCTCAGTTGGTTAGAGCGCCGGTTTGTGGTACCGGAGGTCGGGGGTTCGGATCCCCTCGGTCGCCCCATTTTTTTCCTGACAAATATGCTGACAAAGTCACATTGGAATATTATTACGCGTAATTGTAATTTTCTAATGTGCGAGGTTGAGCTATGACAGCGGTATGGAATCTCCCTGATTTTGATGATCATGAGGGCATCCACATATTTCGTGATCGCGAATCGGGTCTGACAGCAATTATCGCGGTGCACTCGACAGCGCTTGGCCCTGCGGCCGGTGGTACGCGGTTCTGGCATTACTCTGATCCCGCTGCTGCCATCATTGATGCACTGCGCCTCTCGCGCGGGATGAGTTACAAGAACGCGATGGCTGGCCTCCCGATGGGCGGTGGCAAGGCCGTCATCCTGTCCGACTCGCAGGGCAACAAAAGCGATGCGATGGTTGAGGCGTTTGCGAAGAGCGTTGATAGCCTTGGTGGACGTTATGTCACTGCGCAGGACGTTGGAATGAGCGCCGACGATATGATCGCGATTTCCAAGGTAACGCGCCACGTTTGCGGGCTTCCGGCTGCGGCGGATCAAGCGGGTGGCGATCCTGGCCCATCAACGGCGCTTGGTGTTTTTTTGGGGGTTAAAGCGGCGATAAAGCGTGCACTTGGCAAAGACTCTGCCAAGGGTGTTCATGTTGCTATTCAGGGCATCGGTAGCGTGGGAGGAGGCCTTGCACGCTTGTTGGCCGCCGATGGTGCCCGTCTGACCCTTGCCGATCGCAATGGCGCACATGCGACGTCGCTTGCTTTAGAACTTGGCGCTCATGTGGTTGCGACTGATGAAATTATGAGCGTTGCCGCTGAAATATTCAGCCCTTGCGCGCTTGGCGCCATCCTTGATGAGACCAGCATATCTGCGCTCAAAGTGGCAGCGGTAGCGGGCGGTGCGAATAATCAACTCGCCGTGCCTGCTGATGGAGACAGGCTCAATGCGCGTGGCATTCTCTACGCGCCTGATTATGTCATCAATGCTGGCGGTATCATCAATGTAGGCGTGGAATATCTGAAGCTTGGCGACCGCAAGTCCGTCGAGGCCCGTGTCGCTGGCATCCCTGACCGGCTTCATCAAATTTGGGATGAAAGTGCAGCAAGCGGCGACAACCCTGCCAAGGTGGCTGACCGAATGGCGCAAGCGATGATTGGACGGAGAAATTAAGCTTTTCGCTTTGCTAATCTATGGTTAGAGACTGTGCCGATGCACCGCTTAGCGAATCCAACGCGATTTCTTAAATTTGCCCGGCCTCTGACCATATTGTTCGGGATCATCGGTACATTTCTCGTCAGCGTCGGGATTTACGGTGGTCTCTTCGTTACGCCGCCAGACTATCTTCAGGGTGAAAGCGTCCGCATTCTCTATATCCATGTGCCTGCAGCAATGCTGAGCACGATTGGATGGGCTGGGATTGCCGTTGCGAGCATTGTACAACTGGTTTGGCGGCACCCGCTCGCCGGTGTCGCCGCGCGTGCCTGCGCGGTTCCGGGTGCGATGTTTACCGTAATTTGCCTGGCAACCGGATCAATTTGGGGGCGACCAACCTGGGGCACATGGTGGGAATGGGACGGACGGATGACATCAGTGCTGGTTCTTCTATTCCTCTATATCGGCTATATGGCGCTTGCGTCTTCGAATGAAGATCGCGCCAGTGTCAGCCGCGCTACAGCAATCTTTGGTATTGTTGGCGCGGTGAATATCCCGATTATCAAGGGTTCAGTCGAATGGTGGAATACGCTGCATCAAGGGCGCTCGATTACAATGACAAGTTCGAAAATTGCGCCTGAATTGCTGTGGCCGCTTGGGTTTACGATGATTGGATTTTCGCTTTTGTTCGGCGCGATTGTGCTTATGCGGATGCGGGCCACGCTGGCCGAGGCAAAGGTTGAAGCGCGGATGCGGAGGCTCGTCACCGAATGAACCATTGGCCCTTTGTTACTGCGGCATATGTGCTGGCGATCATTGCCACGCTCGGCGTTACCGGCTGGAGCCTGATCACAATGCGCCGCGCCGAAAAAGCGGTTGACGATATGAAGGGTGATCGATGAAAGCGAAACATCAACGATTGACGCTTGCCGTGGTTGCGGTGGTTGCGGTGATGGGCTCGGCGGTGCTCGCCATGTCTGCGGCAAAAGATAAGGCCGCCTATTTTCGTTCGCCGGCTGACCTCGCGAAGGCGAAACCACCTGCGGGCGAAGCTTTCAGGCTTGGTGGCATGGTTGCCAACAAGTCGATCACACGCGCGGCTGACGGCGTATCGATAAAATTCATTGTTGAAGACGGCGGTCATGCCACACCTGTCACGTATCGCGGGATTACCCCAGACCTGTTCAAAGAGAATAGCGGCGTCGTTGCCGAGGGCAGCCTCGATAGCGGTGGCATGTTCGTCGCGACAAATATTTTGGCCAAGCATGATGAAAATTATAAGCCGCCTGAAATGGCGGGCGTGCAGCACAAAACCAACAGTTTGCAGCCATGATCGCTGAAATTGGTCTTGCGTTCCTCTGGCTTGCCGGGGTGCTGGCAGGTTTGCAGTTGATCATCGGAGCCATCGGGCTGCGCACCGACCGCGCGGAGATGATGGCCGGTGTGCGCCCGATTGCAATGGTGCAAGGCATTTTGGTTGGCTTGTCATTTTGGTGTTTGGTCGCTGTATTCATGCAGTCCGACATGTCGGTCAAGCTGGTTGCGCTTAACAGCCATTCAGCCAAGCCAATGCTGTTCAAATTTGCTGGGACATGGGGAAATCACGAAGGTTCGATGCTGCTTTGGGTTGCGGTGCTTGGTGTTTCGAGCGGCCTGATTGCTGCATTTGAGCGCGCACTTAAATACCGCACGCATATTGCGACGCTGGCCGCGCAAGCCGCGATTGCGCTTGGTTTTTATGGCTTTCTGATTTTTTCCTCCAACCCGTTTGAACGGCTCAATCCTGTGCCGCTTGACGGGCAGGGGCTTAACCCGCTGCTCCAAGATCCCGGCCTCGCGTTTCATCCGCCGACGCTTTATTTCGGCTATGTCGGCATTTCTGTAGCGTTCAGCTTCGCAGTGGGAGCGCTCATCGAGCGTGATGTTGGCCCGGCGTTTGCGCGCGCGATGCGGCCTTGGGTTCTTGGCGCATGGATTTTCCTTACCCTTGGTATCACGGCTGGCAGCTATTGGGCATATTATGAGCTTGGCTGGGGCGGGTGGTGGTTCTGGGATCCAGTCGAGAATGCTTCGCTTATGCCGTGGCTTGCAGCGACTGCACTACTTCATTCGGTTGCGGTGCTTGCCACGCGTGACGGGCTACGGGCGTGGACGGTGATGCTGGCGGTCGTTGCGTTCTCAATGTCAATGGTCGGCACTTTCCTCGTTCGTTCGGGCATCCTCACGAGCGTTCATAGTTTTGCGGTTGATCCGACGCGGGGCGGCTTCTTGCTCGCGCTACTGGTGCTTTACATTGGCGGCGCAATGGCGCTGTTTGCGCTGCGTGTTGGCACGGTGAGAGAGGGCAACCAGTTCGACCTGATGAGCCGTGAAGGGGCACTCGTTATTAATAATCTCTTGCTTTCAGTGATTCTTTCGATTGTGCTGGTGGGCACGCTATACCCGCTTGTTACCGAGGCAATGGGGCAGAAAATATCGATTGGCGCGCCCTATTTTAACAGCGCGGCAGGCTATCCGGCTCTTCTGCTGGTAGTGATTATGATCATGGGGCCAGTTATGCGCTGGCGGCGCGATGAATTTAAGGCAGTAATGCAGCGCATTGCGCTTCCACTGCTGGCCACAGCACTTATGTTGCTCGGGCTTGTGCTGGCGCGGCCAGATGTCGGGATATTGCCGTTTCTAGGGCTTTTGCTAGCAGTTGGCGTCGGTGTTGGTAGCTTTGCTCCGCTGTGGAAGCGCAACCTGCGGCGAACGCCGCTTTTTACTTATGGGATGGTGATTGCCCATTTTGGCATTGCGCTTTCACTTGGAGGGATGGCGAGCGAAAGCGGTTTCATCAAGGAAAAACTGGTTGCTGTAAATATTGGTGAAAGCAACACGGTTGGCCCATACACTGTGAAATTTCTCAAAATTGAGCCGGTGGCCGGGCCGAATTGGACTGCAATGGAGGCGACGCTAGAGGCGAGGCGCGGTGACGGTGAGCCTATGATTCTTCGCCCACAAGCGCGCATGTTTTCAAATCCGGTAACGCCAACCAACGAAGCTGCGATCGGCACTGTTCTTGATGGTCAACTCTATTTAAACATTGGCGAACCCACGCCCGACGGGCGCTGGCAGCTGCGCATGTGGTGGAAGCCATATGTGACGTTTATTTGGCTTGGCGGGATATTGGTGGCCTTGGGCGGTTTTCTCTCACTGATTGGCCGGGCAGTCCGCGAAAAAAGCGCGCGGGCCCGCAAAGCATCTCCAGAACCGTTTGCCTCAGGTGACATTCTCGTATGAAACATATCTGGCTATGGCTTCCGCTTGGTTTGTTTGTCCTCTTCTTTGCGGTCGTTGCAAACGGGCTGATCAACCCGGCGGATCGGGTGATCATGTCGACGATGATCGGGAAACCGGCACCGCAATTTTCGCTTCCGTCGGCGGTTGACGGGCTGCCCGGCGTCGGGGTCGCCAATCTCCGCGATGGTAAACCAAAGCTGGTGAATATTTTTGCAAGTTGGTGCATTCCTTGCGCGTCCGAAGCGCCAATGCTTGAACAACTTGCAAAACAGGGAATCGAAATCCACGGCATTGCAATCCGTGATCGCCGACAAGATCTGGATAGATTTCTGGCACGTTATGGAAACCCTTATGCCCGGATCGGTGCCGATAATGACGCCAAGGCGCAGATTTCTTTTGGTTCGGCAGGTGTGCCGGAAACCTTCGTTGTCGATGGCAAAGGGATCATCCGCTATCAGATCGCGGGCGACATTAATCCGAGCAATGTTGGCGACTTACTTACAGCACTAAAGGCTGCCAAATGATCTGGCGAACGCTTCTTGCGGTATTGCTGGTAATTGCATCGCCCGCAGCGGCTGATTCGCTGTTACCTGATGCGGAAATGGCCAATGTCCAACTGAGCGATCCGGCAAAAGAGCGGCAGGCCAAGGCGCTGATGGAAACGATTCGCTGCCTCGTATGCCAAGGCCAATCAATTGCGGATTCAGATGCTGACATGGCAGCGGATATGCGCGCGTTGATCCGTCAGCGGATTGACAAGGGCGAAGCCCCCGAATCAATTCGTGCTTGGCTGGTCGAGCGTTATGGCAGTTGGGTATCCTATGCACCGCCTGCATCAACGATAACGAGCCCTTTGTGGGTGTTGCCGATCGGATTTTTCCTAATTGGTCTGGTGCTTGTTGGTGGGCGATTGAAAGTAAAGCGCAAAAAATGATTTGGGTGTTTTTATTGGTTACCACTCTACTGATCGGGTTGGCTCTCTGGCGCTTTGCAAAAATGCCGCGCGTGATGCTTGAAATTGCGGCTGCGGCGCTTCTGCTCGGTATCGCAGGTTATGCATGGCAGGGCAGCCCGTCGCAGCCCGGCAATCCGGTGGAGTCCGCTGCTTCAACGCCGCCGCCTACGGATATTTCGGCCGCGCTGCGCAAGGCAACATTATCTAAATTTGGCGCGGAGGGTGAAATCCTTGCCTATGCCGACGCATATATTAAATCGGGACACAGTCAGGCAGCCGTAAGTGCCGTGCGTGCTGGTCTCCTCAAAAGCCCGAACAATGCCGATCTTTGGGTTGGCCTTGGCAATGCGCTTGTCGTTCACAGCGACGGGCAAATGTCTCCAGCTGCACAATTCGCGTTTGAAAAGGCTGCGATGTTGGCACCTAACCACCCTGGCCCTCCATTCTTCTTGGGGCTTGGCTTAGCGCAAGCGGGCAAATTTGACGATGCCGGGCAGGTTTGGCGGGGTCTCTTGGCACGAGCGCCCGATGATGCGCCTTGGAGGGCCGACTTGGAGTCGCGTTTGGCGGAAATTGGGCAGACCCAGGTTGCAAAATCGTCCGAAGTCAAAAAGCCCTGAGAGCGCTCTTATCTGGGCCAGACGTAGTCGTTATGTCCTGTTCTCAGACAGTCATTGATGTCTTCGCTAATCAGATTGCGGGGGGCATACGGCTATGCTAGGCCAGCGGCTTCTGAGGGGTGAGTAAGGCTAACGTCAATGACGAATGCTGTTGTATCTGAATTGAAATTTGCATGAGTGCCGCTCCAGCGGCGCCGTTCGATGAGAATGAAGAAGGTCATCACGGCCATTCCGGGCCAGCCTATAAATTGATCATTGGTGCCATTGGCATTGTGTTCGGCGATATCGGAACAAGTCCGATTTATGCGTTTCGCGAAACATTTGCGGGGCATCATCCGATCACGCCCGATCCGCTGCATATTTATGGCGTGCTGAGCCTCGTTTTCTGGTCGATGATGATGGTTGTGACGTTCAAATACGCGCTCACCATTATGCGCGCAGACAATAAGGGTGAAGGCGGCAGTCTCGCTTTGCTCGCGCTGATTAATTCAAAGGCGCAAGGGGCAAGCTGGTCAGTACCGATTGTCATGCTTGGTATATTTGCCACTGCACTCTTCTACGGTGATTCGATGATTACGCCTGCAATGTCAGTGCTGTCGGCAACTGAAGGGCTGCAATATGTTCATCCAGGCTTTAAGGCGTGGATATTGCCAATTGCTGTTGGCATCCTCTTCGCGCTGTTTGCAATTCAATCACGCGGTACCGAGAAAGTCGGTACATTTTTTGGCCCGATCATGCTGCTCTATTTTGCGATGCTGGCGGCGCTTGGCATCATGCATCTGACCAAAATGCCAGAAATTATTTGGCATGCGATCAACCCTTGGAATGCAATCAACTTTTTCATCACCGATGGATTTCGGGCGTTTATCTCAATGGGCTCGGTTGTTCTGGCGGTGACGGGTGCTGAGGCGCTTTATGCCGATATGGGGCATTTCGGCCGCAAGCCGATTGTCAGGAGCTGGCTATGGTTTGTCCTTCCTGCATTGATGCTCAATTATATGGGGCAAGGTGCAATGATCCTATCGATGACGCCGGGTGAGGCTGCCCGGGCGATCCGCGATCCTTTCTTCATCATGCTGCCGGATATGATCCGTATTCCCGCAGTTTTCCTCGTAATCCTTGCGACGATCATTGCCAGTCAGGCGGTAATTTCGGGTGCATTCTCGCTGACGCAGGCTGCAATCCAGCTTGGTTTCATGCCACGTATGCAGATCCGCCACACCAGCGAGAGCGCGGCCGGGCAAATCTATATCCCGGTCATCAATTGGGCGCTGATGGTTATGGTGCTGACGCTGGTGATCTTTTTCAAATCGTCAAGCAATCTGGCTGCCGCCTATGGCATTGCGGTTACGGGCGCGATGTTCATCGATACGATCCTGCTTGCGGTGGTGCTGGTTTCGCTTTGGAAATGGCCAGTGTGGAAAGCTGCCCCGCTCGTGGCGGTGTTTATCATTGTCGACATGGCCTATTTGGGGGCAAATCTGCTCAAGGTTCCAGATGGCGGTTATTTCCCGCTGGTGATGGGATTGATAATTTTCACCATGCTCACAACTTGGGCGAGAGGCCGAACCTTGATGCGGGAGCGGATGCGTGAGGCCGCGATGCCGATCAAGGTGTTCGTCGGTTCTGCTGCAGGTTCTGCTGCCCGGGTTCCCGGCACTGCGGTATTTATGACGTCAACCCCCGAAGGTGTTCCACATGCGTTGCTTCACAACCTTAAGCACAACAAGATTTTGCATGAACGGGTGATCCTGCTGACGATCAAAATTGCGAACATCCCCTTTGTCGATCCGCTCAAGCGGTGCAGCATGGAGGATTTGGGGCAGGGTTTCCACCGGATGGTTCTCAAATACGGCTTTATGGAAGAGCCCAATGTTCCGGCGGCGCTTTCCGAAGTGACGAGTTGTGGCCCGGCATTCAAGATGATGGAAACCAGCTTCTTTCTTGCGCGGCAAACCTTGTTGCCTTCGTCAAGGCCAGGCATGGCAATCTGGCGAGAGAAATTATTCGCCTGGATGCTCAACAATTCGGAAAGTGCGATGGAGTTTTTCCGCCTGCCCACCAACCGCGTGGTTGAGCTTGGCAGTCAGGTTGAAATCTGACGACCGCACCAGTTATTGTTTCAGTGCTTCTGGGTGATGCCGATTTTGCGTGGGCCGATGGTCTGCGGCGCACCCATTTTCCGCCTGAACGCAATGTGCTGCGCGCGCATCTGACGCTGTTTCACCACTTGCCGCCGAGCAGCGAGGGCGAATTGCTCGGGCGGCTGCGTGCTGCGGCGCATGAAGCGCCACCGCCAGCTATGATCGACGGGCTGATGTCGCTCGGCTACGGCGTCGCCTACCGCGTGCGTAGCGATGCGCTTTGCCAAATCCGCGCTGATATTGCCGAAGCGTTTGCCGCTATGCTGATCCCGCAAGATCAAGCCGTGTGGCGACCGCATATCACGATCCAGAATAAGGCAAAGCCTGCGATTGCGAGAGCTTTGCTTGCCGCGCTTTCGGCTGAATTCAAACCTCGCCCGTTAGTAATTGCAGGACTTGCGGCGTGGCATTACCG
>JBBTEI010000133.1:0-5200 GCA_038042405.1 Pseudomonadota bacterium | reverse complement strand
CTGATTTGTAATCAGGGGGTCACGAGTTCGAATCTTGTAGCCGGCACCAGTTACCCCATGAATCCGAACAAATGCCCCGCCACTTTGCGCATCTGGATTTCCTCGCTGCCCTCGGT
Source organism: Pseudomonadota bacterium (assembly GCA_038042405.1). Classification (GTDB taxonomy): domain Bacteria; phylum Pseudomonadota; class Alphaproteobacteria; order Sphingomonadales; family Sphingomonadaceae; genus Aquisediminimonas. The sequence continues at coordinate 5,084 of JBBTEI010000133.1, read as the reverse complement.
GATGCGGTATCTACGGTGGTGGCGGTAAATATGTTCAAAAGGTTTGTGGCGTGAATAGCCCATGCCGCCATGGACTTGCATCGCGAAATCAGCGGCGTTGCAGCACAGGCGGTTGGCCTTGTAATTGCACATGCTGACCTTGTCTGAGAGGCGGATTGCGACTTCTGGCTTAGTCATTGTGTCCATTTGTGCGGCAGTTTTATAGATCAGTAGGCGCAGCATTTCGGCGTCGGTTTGCAGTTCAACGAGCGGAAACTGGATCGCTTGGTTGGTGGCAAGCGCCTTACCAAAAGGTTTGCGTTCGCGCGCGTAATTGACCGCCTCATCAATGCAATATTGCGCAGCGCCAAGCGAGCTTGCCGCCTGACGAATGCGGTTTTCATGGACGAAATGCTGCGCAACCGAAAGGCCAACGTCAAGTTCGCCAAGGATCGCAGACTCGGGCACCCAAACGCCGTCATAGCGGATTTTGGCGTGGTCAGTCGGCATGTTGAACGTCCAGAGATAATCGCCAATCTGGAACCCCGGCGCATCGCACGGCACGACGAAACAGGTGATCCCGCGCGCTTTGCCGTTCTCACCCGATGTCCGCGCGAAGGTCATAACATGCGACGTTTTGTGAACGCCGGTGATCCACATCTTGTTGCCGTCGATCCGGTAGCCCGCAACGCCGCCCTGCACTTCGGGCACCGCACGCGTATCCATGTGGGTGGCGTCGCTGCCGTGATGTTCCTCTGTCAGCCCGAACGCCCAGCCCATTTTGCCCTGTAGCATCGGCGGGATGAAATCGCGCTTCTGTTGCTCAGTTCCGAAATCGCGGAGCATCAGAACTTGGACGAGATTGCCGACGACGCTCGACTCGTTCTGAAGGTCATTATGCAGTCCCAACCCCTTGTGCGCGAGGTGATGACGGATGACCGCCATCGACAGGTTAGACCCATCCTGCCCGCCAAATTCCTTGGGAATCGCATAGCGGTAATGCCCTGCCCTATCCGCCACGTCGCGCATTTCGCCGAGCAATGCCCACCATGTTTCGTTGGGCAGCCCCGCGCGATCCCAATCCGTCCGTGCATCCTCCCGCCGGTGATCGAAGAAGCGGATGTTATCATCGCGGTTCTCAATCGGTTTGATCTCGCGTTCAATAAACGCGTCCAGTTCGGCGAGATAGGCGGTGATCTCCGCAGGGATTTCAAACAGCATTGAAAAAGCTCCGTTTGCGCTTTGGGTTTCGGCAAAAACTTGTCAGACTTTGACGCATAATTTGTTGGGACGAATCGAGGGAAAAGGCAATGGACAAGAAACGCATGATCTGGATCGGTTTGGCCGCGCTAGTCGCGGTGCCAGTGCTCGCGCAGACCAGCGCAATCACACCGCCCGCAATCAAGCCAGCAGACCCAGCCAAGCCCGCCGAGAATCCGCCCGAGCCAAGCAAGGAAGCGCTGGCTGCCCAGGCGATGATCGATGCCGCGCTCAAGAAGATCGACAAAGACATCAAACGCGAAGCCAACATTTGGCAGTTTACGCTCGGCGCGCGTCAGGTGATTGTGATTACCGATCCATTGGCAGAGCGGATGCGGATCATGGTGCCGATTGGCGATGCTGGCCTGCTTAGTCAGGAACTGCTCACCCGCCTGATGCAGGCCAATTTCGATAGCGCACTCGATGCACGCTATGCGATTGCGCAGGACGTGCTGTGGGGCACCTTCATCCACCCGCTAACCTCACTTGATGAGAAAGGCTTTGTTTCAGGACTGGCACAGGCAATCGCAGTCGCGGACAATTTCGGCGGGAGCTTTTCAAGCGGCGCTGTCGTCTTCGGCGGCGGTGACAGCACAAGATTGCAAGCGCAAGAACTGCTTGAACTGCTCAAAAAGAAAGCCGAGGATGAGAAGAGGAATGTGATTTGAGGGGAGACTGAAAAAAATCAGGCTTGATCTTGATCATTTGGGCTCACGCCGCCGTGGCAATCTCTATCTCATCCCAGCGTTTGCGGGCTTGGGCGATGTCCCAGCTATTCTGCATCCGCATAAGGGTTTCCATGCTGACGCCGAAGGCCTTATCAAGCCGGATTGCCATTTCAGGTGACATCGCCGCGCGCTCATTAAGGAGCGCGGACAAGGCGGGGCGGGTGACGCCAAGCTTTGCTGCGGCGCGGGTGACGGTCAGCTCCAGCGCCTCGACAATCTCAGTTTTAACAAAACTACCGGGGTGAACTGGGTTCTTCATGCGGATGCCAGTCATCATGCTCTACTCCTAATGATAGTCTTCATAATCAAGGTCGATGATTTCGATGGCATCTCCGTCCACGCGGAAGGTCAGCCGCCAATTACGCGAAACATGAAGGCTCCACACGCCCTTGCGCTTACCCGTCAGTTGATGCGCTTTCCATGATGCGACCATGCGGATTTCATCTTCACTGACCATATCTTGCAAAAACGAAACCATCGTCCGCAGTTTCAAAACCATTGCTGGCTGAACGCCCGACGGATCATCCTGCTCGATCAGCCGTCGCAAGCCCTTATGCAACACATTGCGAATATACATGATGCTGTATGAGCTTATTGGTGTTATGTGTCAAGCTACACAATACACCATCCTAACCCGCTCCCCACATTCCACGCGCCTTCGCCAGTGCTGAATATTTCGGCTGATCAACACCAAGTTTTGCCAGTGCATCGCGGCGGAGTTTTGCCAGTACTCCGGGTGTGGCGAGTGTCTTGCGGCCCGCCAATATGTCGTCACACAGCGCCTTATCATGCACGTTTGCAGGTGATGCGGCATCGCGCGTCAGCATTCCAAGCGCATTGAGCGCGACGGCAGCCATGAAGCGGTCGCGGCCTTCGGCCTTTGGCTTCACCTCACGGGCGATCCAGTCAGTGACGGCTTCGAGCAATTCTGCGCTGCTTGGCTCGCCCATGCGGCGCGGTTCGGCGGCGGGGTCAAGTGTGATCGGGAGCGCTTGGGTTTTGGGGGCGTCCTCCTCAAGCAGCAGCAGCAAATCCACCTCGGTTTCCGACGTTCGCCGCCCGATGACAAGCCGTTCAAGGCTCTTGTCCATGCCGCTGCGCCAGATATCGGCCATTTGCAGGCAGCATAGCCCCCACCACAGCGTGCGGTAAATCAACCAGAAGCGGAAGCGCGCAGGGTCAACCCCGCCCCCGCCTGCGGCTTCATACGCCGCAAAATAGGCTTCAAAATCAGCGCAACCAAAGGCGGGTTGATCAATATGACCAAACCGCCACGCATTGATGCAGCCCCATGCCAAATCCTCATGCACATCACCGATATGCGCCAATTCCCAATCAAGGATCGCCGCCACGCCACCTTCCCCGACCATGATATTGCCCATCCGGAAGTCTCCGTGGACAAGGGATTGCGGCACGGGCGCAGGCAGATGCGCCTCACACCATTTAATCGCGAGCGCGAGGATCGGGCGATCACCGCCATAATCGGCAAAGCGCGCTTTAAGTTGCGCGAGTGCCTCCACCGTTTCCACTTCAGGTAGCGGCGGGAGGCTGGTGAGTGGAATCGCATGGATCCGGGCAAGCTCGCGCGCGATATCGTTGATCAGCATAGACGGCGGGTTTGCAAGGATCGGCGCGGGGTTGGCCTCGGCCTCGATACGGCGCATGATATAGCCGGTGCCAAGCGCATCCCCTGCGATCAGTTCCCCAACGATTTCAGGCGCAAGCACGCCGTGCGAATGGGCGGCACGGACAATCGCGGCCTCGACATCATGGCCGAAAGGGCGTCCTTCCATCATCTCGGCCGTTGGCGCGCGACGCAGGACATAACCAGCCCCGCCCCAATCGAACGACCAACTTTCCATATTCGCCCCGCCCGAAAGGCGCGTCAGGTGCGCAAGCGGCAGAGAGACGCCGCCCGCCATCCGGGCAAGCGCTGCACCCAGCAGATTTGGGTCAAGGCTCATGCTCGTCTCGCTTCCCAATAGTCAAAGGCCTGTGCTTGAATAACAACAAGATAGCGCCGCGCGGCGGGCCCTGTCCATTCACCCTGATAATCGCTGCGGCCAACCCACCAGCCCTGCCCCGGCAGGCCGTCGCCCTCTCGCACGACAAGTGCCGCCAGCTCAGGCTCGCCATTCACCGCCGCGCGCTGGTCAACAACGTCGAGCACTTTGCAGAGCGCGCGCATTTTTGGCCTAGTGAAGCGGTATCCAAGCACCAATAGCAATTCCGAATAGCTCATCGCCGCGCGCTTTGCGGCGGACGCGCGCACCAAAGCTTCAATCCGATCAACATCAAACAGTGCCGCGCCTGTGGGCGGCAGATCATCATCAATCAGAAATTCGTTGATCATCGCGGGTATATGCCCCCTAAATCCCCGGCGTTTTATAATGGTGCCACGCAAAGATCGCAGCAGCGCCCCGGTGTGGCCGCCAAGCCTCGCCAATCTCGCGCACTTGCTTTTCGCTTGGGCGGTCGGGCAATTCCATGATCACACCAACATCAATTTGCACCGCCAAATCCCCTGCTGGCCAAATATCGGGGCGACCTTCGGCGAACAGCAGATAGATTTCGGCAGACCAGCGGCCAATGCCCTTGATCTGCGTGAGGAGCGCGATTGCTTCCTCATCATCAGCCGGGAGATTATGGAGATCAAGCACACCGCTTGAGACCAATCCTGCCAGGCTGCGCGCATAACCTTGTTTCTGCCGCGAAAATCCGCAGGCGCGCAGGGTGTCTTCACTCTGCGAAAGCAAAATTTCAGGGTTGGTAATATCGCCAAGCGCAGCAACCAGCTTTGCCCACACCGCGTCAGCCGCTTTGAAGCTCACTTGCTGGCCAACAATCGTGCGGAGCAAGGTTTCATAGCCGCGCGGGCGAATGCGCGGTTCAGGATAACCGACATGAGCGATTGCCGGGGCAAAGCGCGGCTCAATCCGCGCCAGTGCATCGAGGCCCACGCGTAATTGTTCGGCAGACAAACCCATGGTGCTCCCCTTGATTTCGCATCATCCGCACGACATAGCGGCTTTCAAACAGGTGCTACAGTTTATTCAAGGATGCGCAAATGCCAAAGCTGGTTGTGGTTACACGGGATGGAAGTGAACAGACGCTCGA
>JBBTEI010000132.1:0-25593 GCA_038042405.1 Pseudomonadota bacterium | reverse complement strand
GGATCGGTTTTGAGTTCAACCGCAACATCGCGGCCAACCTTTTTCTTGAGCTGCGACTTGAGCGCGCCAACCTGTGCGGCGTCAAGCGCGTGCGCACTGGTCACTTGCGCGGTTGCCTCACCACGGTGATTGGCAGCAAGCGTGTTGAACGCGGCAATCACGGGGCCAACTTGGCCAAGGCGGCTGTTTTGCGCGAGAACGCCAAGGAAGTTGCTGGTCAGCCCATCAAGCTTCATCGCCTTGGCAACCGCTGCAACGCCCTTTGCCGCATCGCTGCGTGAAACCAATGGATTGGTCGTCAGCATCTTCAAATCAGCCGATTCGCCAAGGGCCTTGGCAAAGCCGTTTAGGCTTACCCCGACCGCATCAACCTTCTTTTGCTCAAGCGCGAGTCCAAACAGCGCCGTCGCATAACGCCCGCTAAGACTAGCTTGAATACCGCCGGAATTCTCCACGCGTAATATGTCCTTTTAAGACGTTGAAATTTTGCCCCAGATCACATGGAGGGCATGAAAACCCCCGTCCAAGTCGCGGCGCGCCTAGCATGTGATTTGCTGCGGTGCAAGATAGCTTCTCTCAAGCTTTGCGTTCAGAGGGTGAAAGCCTGAGAACTTACGCGCTTGGCGGAAGCGAGACAGGTTTGGGCGCAGCCCAGCGCATCATGAAACGCCAACGATCGCGGATTGGCTTTGGTAGCCTGGCTCGATAATTAAATGCCCAAGCCAAATGAGGAGAATCATATGCGCGGATCAATGCTCGCAATGCCAATGTCCGACGGCGCGGATATCGCCGTCTATCATGTGAAACCCGAAGGCACACGCAAGGGCGGCCTTGTCCTCATTCAGGAGATTTTCGGCGTCACCGATCATATCCGCGAACTGTGCGATGAATATGCAGCGGACGGCTATGAAGTCCTGTCACCTGCGCTGTTTGACCGTGAAGCGCCGGGATTTGAATGCGATTATACCGGCCCCGATTTTGAGCGCGCGGTAAAGCTCGCCCGCGAACTCCACCCGTTTGATCTGTCGATCAAAGATGCACAAACCTGCATCGACGCGCTCAAGGATACAGGCCCGGTGTTCATAACCGGCTATTGCTACGGTGGCTCTATCGCTTGGCGAATGGCACAGCTCAGCAGCGATCTTGCAGGTGCGAGCAGCTATTATGGCAGTCTGGTGCCGACGATGCTCAAGGACGAAGCCCCCAAGTGCGCAACCATCGCCCATTTCGGGCGCTATGATCAAGGCATTCCAATGGAAGGTGTGGAAGCCCTCATCGCCAAAAATCACCCCACCGCCCAGATATTCGTCTATGATGCCAACCACGGATTTAATTCGGACAGGCGCAAGGATTATCACGACGAAAGCGCAGATTTGGCACGGGAAAGGACGCTTGGCCTGTTTGCAGTGTGTACTTGAACGACTGGCAAGAGCAATTGCCTCCTACCAGCGAAAAACTGCAATCAAGGCAGAATAGACTAACGCCATCCTGACTGTCCCGAAAAAGGACTTCGGCAGAGCGATTCGGGTTGCTGGGTGACTTGTAAAATTATGCTTCATCTGCAAATCTACATTGTTAATGCGAAGTTAGGGATATGATTCGTGTCAATGCGCAATTTTTCGGTTATTGTAGTTGCGGGCGTTGCTGCATTCTCGGGCGGGACGGCGCGGGCGGCTTTCCTTTTGACGACTCCAACTTATTTTGAAAATTTCGATACATTGGCGAACATAGGCAACAGCAACATCCTTCCCGGTGGATTTGAACTTGCCGAAGAAGGCTCGAACAACAATAATACCTATGGCACTGGCACAGGCTCATCCAACGCTGGCAACACTTATAGCTTTGGTGCGAATGGCAGCGTAGAGCGCGCGCTTGGTGGCTTGCGCAGCGGCGCGCTGATTCCGACATTCGGCATTCAATTCACTAACTTGCTGGGCCGCACGATCACTGCACTGAACCTCAGTTTTCTGGGTGAGCAGTACCGGCTTGGCACCGCTGGCCGCGCAGACCGCCTGTCATTCGAATATTCGACAACTGCGACCAGCCTGCTTGGCACGGGCTATATTCCGCTGACGGCGCTCGACTTCTCGTCGCCGACGACCACGGGCCCGCTTGGGGTGCTTGATGGAAACGCGGCTGCAAATCAACGCAACGTGAGCGGTACGATTGCTGGCCTTGAATTGCTTGCGGGGCAGAGCATCTTCCTCCGCTTTAGGGATTTTGATGCGGCTGGTGCCGACGATGGCCTTGCTATTGATAATTTCCGTGCTGAAGCCGTGACGCTTGGTGCGGTGCCGGAGCCTTCAACTTGGATGATGTTGATTGCGGGCTTTGGCTTTATCGGTGCTGCACTACGCGGTCGCCGGATCAAGGGCAAAAGCGTCCTCGCCTGATTGTCGCTCAGCCCTTGCCGAGCAGGCTCTTCAAACCTGCAAAAGCAGCACTTCCAACCTCATTCTCACTAATAACGCCTGCCGCCTTGAGCCTTTCGGCCGCATTTTTTGCGCGCGGGAATGGATCAAGCGCGAGCAGCAAGCTTTGCGCGACGGCCTCACCAAGGTCTATCGACTGGCCATCATGTTCGATCATATCGCAATCCTCAACATCGATTTCGATCTCGTCTGCGGGAGTATCATTGGTCAGATGCGCGACGAAACGAATCGCAAAATCACATTTTAGCGCGCCCGCTACCGGGGCAGCGGTTGCGACACATTCCTGAATCACCTCAGCACTAAGCGTACCCGCGCAGAGGATCGCATCGCCTTCATTTATGAGCGTTGCCGTTGCCTCCAGCCGGTCAATCGCGACAAGATCAAACCGCGCAGCAAGGGCCGCGCGCTCTTCTGCTTCGGCGGCGATAGATACAGCGCGGGCGGTGCCGCCGATCGTATTGAGCGCAAAACTCCTCGAAAATTCAGGCGTCGTCACGCCAGATCACCCGCAAGCAGCGTTTGAAGCGGGCGTTGGTTTAGCGCCTCAAGAATCGACCGCAGGCTAACCTCAACATGCGTGAGCGCCTGATCACTTGGCGGTGATCCGGCATAAAGGTTACGTACCAGCGCATCTTGCATCGGCGCGTCGCCGACAAGGCCCGCCCTATATGCACCTAGCCGTCCACCGAGTGCACTCATCATCTTGCCGATATGTTTACCAACGACAACATCACCCATACCAAGCTGGCGTAACTGGCCGTCCATATCTTCGACAAAGATTTCGGCGAGCAATGCCGCCGGGTTGGCCGCCGCTTCACCAAGCCCGTCAAGCCGGATCAGGACGAGCGAAAGCAGCAGCGTTACCATCTCGAAACGGCCTTCGATTGTATCAGGCACTTCACCATTGGTGTACCAATGCGGCAGGCGTGCTTGCCCGGCGACCGCGATATAAAGCGGGCGAACCGAAGCACGGTTATCCTCGCGTGCGAATAGGCGCTTGAACAGCTTCACGTGGCATTTTCCTCTAATCGCCGCACTACGCTTGCCCGCGCGGCTCCAAACGCATATTGAGGCGCGGAGCGGCGGTTGCAATGGCCAATGCCGTCTATTTGTATGATCAGGAGTTTGGGTATGAGCAACAACGCGCGCGTTTTATCGTCAATCGCGCTTTTGACCGGCGTGGGCACCCTCATGTCGGCCTGTGCGCGCGTACCCGGCCACCAAGGCTTCATCGTCGATGCAGTGCTGATTGATTCTGTGCGCCCCGGCGTTGATAACCGGCAATCGGTTGAAAAAACGCTTGGGCGGCCCACTGTTGTCGGGCAATTTGGCACCAACGATTATTATTATGTTGGCCGTGACACCAAACAGCTCGCCTTCGCACAACCAAAGCCAGTGACCCAAACCGTACTGCGAATAAAATTTGATACAGCGGGCAACGTCACAGCCGTTGACCGGACTGGTCTTGAAAAAATTGCCCGGATCGATCCTGAAAATGACAAAACCCCGACACTTGGGCGCAAGCGTGGCTTCTTCGAGGATCTGTTTGGCAATATCGGCCAGGTCGGCGCGGTAAGCCAAGGCGGCTCCACCACCGACAACCCTAATTAGCGCGCAACTCCGCCCGCTGCGAGCACCGCGAGCGTAACCAATTCTGACGCATTGGAAGACATGGTTGCAATCTGCACCGGCTTTTCCATGCCCATCAGCATTGGCCCAACCACCGAATCGCCACCCAATTCGCGGAGAAGCTTGGCAGAGAGATTCGCCGATTGCAGCCCCGGCATGATCAAGACATTTGCCGGGCCAGACAGGCGGCTGAACGGATAGTTCGCCGCAAGCTTTGGATTGAGCGCTACATCGGGAGCCATTTCGCCCTCATATTCAAAGCTCACGCCGCGCGCATCAAGTGTCTCGACAGCCTCGCGGATCGGCCCAAGCCAATTACCTGACGGGTTACCAAAGGTTGAATATGACAAGAATGCCACGCGCGGCTCATGCCCCATCCGCCGTGCAACGCCCGCCGTCTGTTCCGCAATATCGGCAAGCTCAAGTGCCGATGGCCGTTCGTTGACTGTCGTATCGGCCATAAACACTGTGTGCGTTTGCCCGACCAGAATGTGAATGCCAAAAGGTGTGCGCCCTTCGGCGGGATCAATCACCCGGCGGATTTCACGCATTGTTTGAGAGTAAGTGCGCGTAACCCCACTGATCATTGCATCGGCCTCACCCATCTTCAGCAGCAGCGAGGCAAAGGTGTTGCGATCATTATTGACCATCCGTTCGCATTCACGCCGCAGATAGCCGCGCCGCTGGAGCCGTTCATAAAGAATATCAACCATCTGCGGAACGAGAGGGCAATTGCGGCTGTTGATGATCTCAAAACTATCCGGATCGTCAACGCCAAGCGCTTTTAGTTGATCGCGCACTTCGTTACGCCCAACGAGGATCGGCGTGCCGCAACCACCGTCGCGAAATGCAATCGCAGCGCGCAGAACGACTTCTTCCTCGGCTTCGGCAAAGACAATCCGTTTGGGATATGCGCGCGCGCTATCATAGGCGAGCGTCAGCACAGATGTCGTTGGATTGAGCCGCGCCTTGAGCTGCATACGATAGGCGTCCATGTCCAATATCGGCTTGGTGGCAACGCCCGAATCCATAGCAGCCCTGGCAACCGCCATCGGCACGACTTCCATCAGCCGTGGATCAAATGGTGCTGGAATAATGTAATCTTGGCCAAAGCTTGAAGTCATTCCACCATAGGCCGCAGCAACTTCTTCCGGCACTTGCTGGCGCGCAAGTTCGGCGATTGCATAGGCAGCCGCGATCTTCATTTCTTCATTGATGGTGGTAGCACGCACATCGAGCGCACCCCGAAAGATGAAAGGAAAGCCGAGGACATTATTGACCTGATTGGGATAATCCGAACGCCCCGTCGCAACAATCGCATCGGGACGGACGGCCTTTGCATCGGGTGGGGTGATTTCGGGATCAGGATTTGCCATGGCAAAGATGATCGGTGCTTTTGCCATCTTTTCAATCATATGCGGCTTGAGCGCGTCTTTGGCTGAAAGCCCGAGGAAGATGTCTGCACCATCAAGCGCCTCTTCAAGCGTGCGGCGGTCAGTCTTGGCAGCATGGGCGGACTTCCACTGATCCATGCTTTCGGTACGGCCTTGGTAAATCACGCCGGTGCGATCACACATGATTACGTTGGCGGGCGATACGCCCATTGATTTCATGAGCGAGGTACAGGCAATCGCAGCCGCGCCTGCGCCGTTGACCACAACCTTGACTTCGGAAAGCTTGCGCCCGGTAATTTCGCAGGCGTTGATGATGCCCGCTGCGCTGATGATCGCGGTGCCGTGCTGATCATCGTGCATCACCGGAATTTTCATCCGTTCGCGCAGCGCCTGTTCAATGATGAAGCATTCAGGTGCCTTGATATCCTCAAGGTTGATCCCGCCAAAGCTTGGCTCCATCAGTGCTACTGCATTGATGAAGGCTTCAGGATCTTCGGTATCAAGTTCAATATCAATCGAATCAACATCGGCAAAACGCTTGAAGAGCACCGCCTTACCCTCCATGACTGGCTTTGATGCGAGTGCGCCCAGATTGCCGAGACCAAGAATGGCCGTGCCGTTTGAAATCACCGCAACCAGATTGCCTTTAGCCGTATAATCATAGGCGGTTGCCGGGTCTTCAGCGATTGCGCGAACTGGTGCGGCAACGCCGGGGGAGTAAGCGAGCGAAAGATCACGCTGCGTCGCCATTGGCTTTGACGCGACAATCTCGATTTTGCCGGGCCGCCCGGTCGCGTGATAAAAAAGTGCTTCGCGATCAGAAAAGTGAATTTTGGACTCGCCGCTCATACCATGCCCCTCGTTGATTATCGGAATACCAGCTACGCCCGCTAGGGAACGACCTTAGGCATAGTTTTATCATACGGGAAGATGGCTTTGAGCGAAGACGTAAATTCGCTATCGGAATAGTGATGGCCGATGCTGCTTCCCCCACGACTCCGATGATGGCGCAATATTTTGCGCTCAAGGCAGAAGCACCCGACTGCTTGCTGTTTTACCGGATGGGTGATTTTTTTGAGCTCTTCTTTGACGACGCCAAGGCCGCAGCCGCAACGCTTGATATCGCACTAACGGCGCGCGGTGAACATCAAGGGGTGCCCGTTCCAATGTGCGGTGTGCCCATTCATGCCGCTGACGCTTATCTGGCAAGACTGATCAAGGGCGGCCACCGTGTCGCAATTGCCGAACAAATTGAGTCGCCTGCCGCTGCCAAGGCGCGTGGGGGCAAATCAATCGTCGCGCGCGCGATTGTTCGCGTGGTGACGGCGGGAACGCTTACCGAGGATGCGCTGCTTGAGGCAAATGCAGCGAACTGGCTTGTCTCGGTTGCACGCGTTGGCAGCGTTGTTGCGCTGGCAGCGGCGGATATATCAACTGGACGATTTGAGATCATCGAAAGCGACGAAGCCTCACTTGATGCTGAGCTCGCAAGACTGGGTGCCGCTGAAATCATCGTGGCGGAGGAAATGTCTGGCGCACAGCTTCGCCCGCGTATTGATTTCGATTCAGGTGCCGGCGAACGGCGGTTGAAAGCTGTATTCGGCGTCATAACGCTTGATGGTTTCGGGCAGCTTAGCCGCGCGGAACTATCAGCGGCTGGCGGTTTGCTTGCCTATCTCGATCATGCGGGCAAGGGCGCGCTGCCCTTCCTCCAGCCGCCGGTGCGTAGCGCGGTGCGCGATCATATGATGATTGACGCGGCGACGCGTGAAAGCCTTGAGCTTACTCGCACGACGAGCGGAGGCCGGGCGGGCAGTTTGCTTGATGTCATCGACCGGACAGTCACAGGCGCGGGCGCACGCCTACTCGCGGCGGATATTGGCGCGCCGTTGCTTGACCGTTTAGCCATTGAAGCGCGGCAGGCGCTTGTCCGCCATTTTGTTGAAGACGGCGGCGCGCGCGATGCCATGCGTACAGCACTTCGTGCCCTCCCCGATATTGGTCGGGCGCTGGGGCGGTTGGCCGCTGGCAGAGGTGGCCCGCGTGATCTTGCAAATTTGCGGGACGGCCTGAATGAAGCGCGAATTTTACGCGAAAAATGGGGGCGGATAGCCGCACTGCCGGCACTGTTCAAAGCGCTGCTGCCAAAGCTTGACGGCCACGGGGCACTCGTTGACGCGCTCTCCCGTGCGCTTGTGCCTTCTCCGCCAATCGATAGCGCGCAAGGCGGCTATATTGCGGAAAATTATGATGCCGCACTTGATGACCTCCGCAACACGGGCGGCAGCGGACGGCGCGATATAGCCGCACTTGAAACGCGCTACCGCGATGCGACGGGTATCACCGCGCTCAAGATCAAACATAACGGCGTGCTTGGCTATCATATCGAGGTTGCAGCCCGTTATGCTGATCCGCTGATGCTCGCGGACTCAGGCTTCACCCACCGGCAGACGCTGGCGGGGGTTGTCCGCTTTAATGCGCCTGATCTTCACGATATTGCGCTTCGGGTGACGCAGTCAGGTGCGCACGCGATTGCAGCGGAAGCAGCACATTTTGAGGATCTGACCGTAGCGACACTGGCCCGCGCACAAGCCATCGCCGAAACAGCCCATGCACTTGCCCGGCTTGATGTCGCCTCCGGGCTGGCTGCGCGCGCGGTTGAGGGTGGCTGGTGCGCGCCGCGCTTTGCTGATCATCCCTGTTTTGAAATTGTTGCTGGACGGCATCCAGTGGTTGAGGCAGCGCTTGGCAAAGGCAGCGCGAGGTTTGTCGCCAACGATTGCGCCTTGAACGATGCTGCACGGCTGTGGCTTGTGACTGGCCCGAATATGGGGGGAAAATCTACCTTCCTGCGGCAGAATGCGCTGATCGCGGTGCTCGCCCAAGCCGGAAGCTATGTACCAGCGACATCTGCGACGCTCGGGATGGTTGACCGGCTCTTCAGCCGCGTCGGTGCCTCGGACAATCTGGCGCGCGGACGTTCAACCTTCATGGTGGAAATGGTGGAGACTGCCGCGATCCTCGCCCAAGCTACGCCCGACAGTTTCGTCATCCTTGATGAGGTTGGGCGAGGCACCTCAACCTATGATGGCCTTGCGATTGCATGGGCCGTGGTGGAAGCCGTGCATGAGATCAACCGCTGCCGCTGCCTCTTTGCAACGCATTATCATGAACTCACCCGGCTTGCCGAAAGCCTTGACAGCCTGTCACTCCACCATGTCCGCGCGACCGAGTATAAGGGTGATCTTGTTCTCCTCCATGAAGTTGCCGACGGGCCAGCGGATCGCAGTTACGGCATCGCTGTGGGACGGCTCGCTGGCCTACCACCGCCCGTCCTCGCGCGCGCCAAGGCAGTACTGGCCAAACTTGAGGCAGGACGGGCGAAGACTGGCGGGCTGGCAGCAGGACTTGATGATTTGCCGCTATTCGCAGCGGCAATGGCTGAACCGGCGGCACCCGATCCACTCCATGAAGCGCTTGCGAGCCTTGATGTTGACGCACTTAGCCCGCGCGATGCGCTTGAGCAGCTTTACACGCTTAAGACGCTGGCGCACCTGGATAAGCGTTAATCGCCTCATACATTACGGTCAGCGCGCGGCGTTCGGCATCACTCAGTTCAGGCCGCCAGATTTCAAATAGCAGGATAATGCGGGTTTCATCGCTATCATTCCAAGCCTCATGCTCGATCGAATCGTCAAAGATCATCGCTTTGCCAAATTCAACGGTGCGCGTTTCATTGCCGACGCGCAGACGGCAATCGGGCGGCACGACCAACGGGATATGGCAGATCAATCGTGTGTTGAGCACCCCGTTATGCGACGGAATATGGGTGTGCGGGCGCAATACCGAAAAAAGCACCATCGGCGAACGCCCCGCAATGTGCGGGATTGGCGCGCCTATCAGCGCGGCCATTGTGTTGGGACAACGCGCGGCATTATCAGCCACAAGCGCACCATTTTCCCAGAGGTAAAAAGCGCTCCAGTTCGGATCATTCAGGAGGGTATGTTCGCGCGTCGGGCGGTTTTGATTGCCAACCACATAAGGCGATAACCCCACCCCTTCGCCAAGGATCGCCTCCACTTCTTTGCGCATCGCAGGGGCCGCTGCCTCTAGCGCGGCGACCCAAGTGAACGCATCATTTTCAAAAAACTGCGTGTGCGGCAAGCCGGGATAGAAAAAGCTTGTCGGCTGCTGAAGAAACACTTCGCGCCGCCCTGTGATAATATCGATTGATTCAGCAAAGCGCGGCGCGACTCCGGCTGGATCAATAGCACTTTTCGCAAGAGCCGCACTTAGGTGCGACTCAAATCGCCCGGCTGCGGCGGCAATCACCGATTGCGCACGATCAAGCCTAGCAATCAGATCTTGGGGAAGATTTGCAATCTGTGCAGCACTTGAAAGTGCCATATTATACCAGCTATTCGCCGCGCGATCATCGCCGAGCGCGGCCTGATGGTCACCCTTCATGAGTAGTGCGTATGGGTTACGCGGATCGCCTGCGAGAACGGCATCGAGCGCCTGATCACTCGCCTGCAAGTCACCTAGCGCTTCACACGCCTGAGCCAAAAGCAACCAAAGCTGTGGCGATGCCCGCCCTGCCGAGACCACTTCATCAAAGGCACGGCGCGCGCCCAGCGCATCGCCACGCTGCCACGCCGCAACGCCGGTCTGTGCGATTGTCTGATAATCTATTGAAGAACTTGCCATAGGTGCGGTCTAACCGGCCAAATCAGATTCCGCCATACCATTCATAATCGGCATAATCTTCCCAGAAGCCGCCCTTGCCGCCGTAGATGCCCGACAGATCAGAGACGGCCTCAATCCGTTCAATATATTTGGCATGTTTATAGCCTAACTGCCGTTCAACGCGCAGACGCAGCGGCGCGCCATTGCCGATCGGGATCAGCTTGTTATTCATCCCCCATGCGATAATCGTTTGCGGGTGGAACGCGTCAATCAGATCAATACTCTCATAATAAAGTTTACCGCTGCTGCCATAGACATCGGCACAGTGGAACACGATGTAACGGGCGGACGATTTCATCCCCGCCGTCTCAAGCAACAACTTGAGCGGCACTCCGTGCCACTTGCCAATCGCACTCCACCCCTCAACACAGTCATGCCGGGTGATTTGGGTGCGCATCGGCATCGTTTTGATAGCGGCAAGGCTCAGCGACATTGGCCTTGCGACCAATCCCTCCACCTTTAAGCGCCAATCGACAAAGTTGCTCGCAGCATGTGCCTCATAAGCAATCCCGACCGGGCGCCTTGTCCCATTGGCGCGGAATATGGGCGACATATCCTCAGGCGAAAATTCGCGCGCCAGCCCTTCACGCGGCTGGAGCAAACGCTGAAAATTAAGGTTGAGGGTTTCGGCAATGCGCAGCTTTTCAACAAAGGCCGGACTGTTACCCAGCCGATCACAACCCGAAAGCAGCGCGCCGCCGCCAGCGATTAGCCCGCCAACCAACGCACGTCGTGTGATAATCTGGCTCATGATGATTTCTCCGGTGAGAGGCGAAACTTGCCCGTAATCATCGAACGGATTTCATTATATGGCCCGGCAAGAATAACGAGGATAATATGGAGCAGGATGAACCCCGCCATTGCCGCCGTGCAGATAAAATGGATCGACCGCGCCGAGGCCCGCCCACCGAATAGGTCAGTCAGCCACGGCAACACCCCGCCAAATCCGGGGGACATGCACAGGCCCGTCAGGATCAGAACTGGCATAATAACGAACAGGATCAGCGAGTAAGTGATTTTCTGCAAGGGATTATAGCGCGGCTCACTTTCACTAAAATCAAACCGCGCGTGCTTTTTAATGTCGACCCACAAATGCGATGGCGCGACTTCCGCGCGGCTCAGCGCCAAATCCTTCTGCAAATGGCGGTTGATCAGGCTGCGGATGAAATAGAACAGCAGCCCAAAAGCCAGCACCCACGCAAACACCAAATGCCATTGCCGCGATAGCGCCAGATTATAATCGGTCGGGATCGTCGCCCAACCGGGAAAGCGGTCAAGCGTGAGCCAGGCATGATCAAGGTTCGCGCCATATTCGCCCCAATAAAGCATCGGATGCGCGTTAAAAATGCCAAGCCCGCTCATCATCATCACAAAAATCGTGACCGCGTTCACCCAGTGCCAGATACGCACCGAGAGCCGGTGGCGGAAGACGAGGCCACTGCGTTCGGCCTCTGACTGGTTCATGATCATGCTGTCGCTCATTCACTGCGCCTCCACGGCTGGGTTTGCTCAACGGCGTTAAGGCAGTGATGGTACGCCTTGATCGCCGCTAGGTCGATTCAGAATAAGCGACCCGCACTCTTGCCCTTCGCCTTTTAGGACAATAGTTATGCGCGTACTTTAATCAAAACTGATGTTTTCGCCTAATATATATTCGTAATAGGAATATAATGATCGCCTTGTGGATGCAAAGTTTCGTTGCCGTGGCTGACGCTGGCAGCTTTTCAATTGCGGCGAGGCGATTAGGGGTAACGCAGTCCACTGTATCGAAACAAGTGGCGGCACTTGAAACACATTTATCGGTGCGCTTGTTTCAACGCACAACCCGCTCACTCGCACTCACCGATGAAGGCAGCGCCTTTTACGAATCGGCAACGCGCGCGCTGGCGGCGATTGATGAAGCGCAAGCCGCCGTCGGGCCAAAAGGCGATGTGCAGGGGCTGCTCCGCGTCACGATGCCGCTTACGCTTGCCGAAAGTCGTTTGATCGCGATTATCGCTGACTTTCTTGAAGCGCACCCGCGTATTCAGATTGATATGTCGCTGTCCGATCATGCGCTTAATCTTGTTGCCGATAATATTGACGTCGCGATCCGCGTGGGTCGGCTGGTCGATTCAGGGCTGGTCAGTCGTAAAATCGGGCTGGCTCGCCGCGTCATCGTTGCCTCACCCGACTACATCGTGCGGGCTGGCCGCCCGATTGTCCCAACCGATCTTCAGGCGCATAATTGCCTGCTCTACACATTGCTCGCGACGGGTGCGCGGTGGGGATTTGCAGGAGGCCAATCAGTCAGTGTTTCTGGTAATTTCAAAACCGACAGTCCCAATGCGCTGCGGATTGCAGCGCTTAATGGCGTTGGTATCGCGGTCAACGCCCGCTGGCTATTTGAACGCGACATACAAAGCGGCGCGCTTGAAGTCCTGATGCCCAATCATCCGCCCGAGACCATGCCGATACAGGCCGTCCTGCCCTCGGGCCGCCATATCGCCGCGCGCACACGGACGTTCGTTGATTTTGTGGCGGATGCGCTCGCACGTGATCCGCTGTGTGCGATTGATTAGAGATTGAAATGTTGACTTTATAGAAAAGACTTATTATCCCGATTTTCAAGATCGTCTTGCCGTAGACAGAAAAAACTCGATGATCGAGGACTGAAAATGACAGAACCACTTTTGGCGGTTTCGGCAAAGGATGTTGCCGGGAAATTTGGATATTATACCGATGAGGCAATGCTTCGTCCGGTGGGTATCCAACGACACGGGACAACGCGGGTCGTGATGATTTCCCTCAACGAATATGAGCGTCTGCTCAGTCGTGACCGTCAGGTTCTTCAGACGAAGGATCTCGATGATGACCTGTTTGCCGCGATCAGCGCCGCCCAACCCTCCGAGCGGGCAAAGGCGCTCAACCACCTCATGGACGACGCCTGAACCCGGCGACGTAATATCCTATGCTTATCTTTGGCACCGTGAGGCGATCAAAGGCCAAGAAGAGGGATTAAAAGATCGCCCTGCCGTTGTGGTCGTTGCGCTGCGCACGATCAATGGACGCACCGAATTGTTGGTCGCCCCTGTTACGCACAGCCAACCCGAAAAAGCAGGCGATGCTATTGAAATTCCACAGCGCGTGAAACACCATCTGGGCCTCGATCAACAACGAAGCTGGATCGTCACAACAGAGCTGAACCGCTTCATTTGGCCTGGCCCTGATATCAGACCAGCACAAGAGGATGGTTCGCCGCTATATGGCGCAATCCCAGCGCAACTTCTTGAGACAGTAAAAGCTGGAGTCTTGTCAAAATCTCACGGGCGACGGTTCGGGATGACGAAGCGCAGCGAATAAGGCGAAAGCTATCCCAACGCCGCCTGTTTTTCTTCCGCCAGCGCGTCAAGTTCAGCCCGCGATTTGCGCTCGCTTGAGGTTTTGAGCTGCCCACAAGCCGCGTCAATATCGCGGCCACGCGGGGTGCGGATGGGCGCTGAAATCCCGGCACGGAAAATGATGTTTGAAAAGCTACGGATGCGCTCTGGGTCGGAGCATTCGTAAGCGGCACCGGGCCACGGGTTGAACGGGATCAGATTGACCTTGGCGGGCAGCTTATACTGCATGATCAGGCGGACGAGTTCGCGCGCATCGGCGTCGCTATCATTCTTGTCCTTGAGCATCACATATTCAAAGGTGATCCGCCGCGCATTGTTCGCACCCGGATAATCGGCGCAGGCCTGAAGCAGTTCTTCAATCCCGTATTTTCGGTTGATTGGGACAATCTCATCACGCACTTCTTTGGTAACGGCATGGAGCGAGACCGCAAGGTTGACACCAATCTCCGCGCCTGCGCGCGCCATCATAGGGACAACGCCGCTCGTGGAAAGCGTGATCCGCCGCTTGGACAGCGCGAGGCCATCACCGTCCATCACGAGCTTGAGTGCATCGCGGACATTTTCAAAATTATAAAGCGGCTCACCCATCCCCATCATCACGATGTTGGTGAGCATCCGTCCGTCCTGCGCAGACGGCCATTCGCCGAGCGAATCACGTGCCAGCATCACCTGCCCGACGATTTCACCCGCCGTCAGATTGCGCACCAGCCGCATTGTGCCGGTGTGGCAAAATCGGCAATTGAGCGTGCAACCGACTTGGCTCGACACACACAAAGTCCCCCGGTCAGCGTCAGGAATGAACACCATCTCATAATCCTGCGCGTCGGGCGAACGCAGCAACCATTTGCGCGTGCCGTCTGAAGAGACCTGCGCCTCAACCACCTCGGGACGGCTGATAACAAAATGCTGCGCGAGCCATGGATGCATCGTTTTGGCAATGTCAGTCATCAACGCAAAATCTGTGACGCCGCGATTATAGATCCAGTGCCAAAGCTGTTTGGCGCGGAGCTTAGCCTGTTTTGGCTCCATCCCGGCGGTTTCGAGGGCCACACGGATTTCGCCCTTGGGCAGACCTATCAGGTCAGTGCGACCGTCCTCACGCGGGGTAGCGGCGCGAGGAACAGGGACTGGATCTATGTGGCCGGGGATTTGCATTGGTAATGCTGCTATCGCGCAGAAAAGCAAAGGAGCGTCAGAAAAGCTTGGCGTCGCCTTTGATTCAGGCGTTCGAAGCGAGCAATTGCGCCCTTTGCTGTATCAATTGCACGATGAGCATCAGATGTTTTGAATTTTTTCGACGGATCGTAGTCAGCGAGGTGTCGCTTTTCTTGAAGCTCGACGACGGCGCTTGCAAGAGGAGGAAGGTTCGTTCCCAAACTGCTTCTCGGGAAATGCTTCAGGAGGTCTGGCGAGACATTTGGATTTGATAGCCGTTCACACAGCTTTTTGAGCACGCTGTGATTTACGCTGCGATAGACAATAGTATAGCGGCTGGACTGGCGTTTCGTGACACCGACAAACTCGTCAGCAGCTGCGATCAGGATGAAATGAAATAATGCGTAATAGGCTGTCGAGATTGCTCGCCGGATGTCAGCCTGTCGCGGAGCACCCACAGCCGGTGATGCTATCAACTGCCCAGCTTGCTCGAGCAAATGTTCGAAGTTAGGGACAGCCACGCCTAAATTTCGTTTTCGTCATCGGCTTCGTCATCTTCCCCGTCGGCTTCATCGAAATCCGCCTCGGTGGTATATTCGATTATTGGAAATCGATCATCGCCCTTACCGATCAAAACATCATGCAAGTCAACGAGCAGTTTCAAAGCGTCTTCGCCAGTGATTGCATCGACCGCTTCAGAAGGCAGAACAAACACGATGCGGAGGGCGTCATTACCCTCGCTATCTAACGTTGGCTCGGCAACGATGCGGCTAACTGAAAATCTGGGAAGCTGCTTGTCAGCTGCCGCCTTTGCAATGTTCCTCAATTCTCGCTCGTTGAGCATCGAAAATGACCAATTCTACCGCGCACTGACACATTCAGCATGAAAAATTTGCCCCCGGGGTAGGCCTTGAGCTGATGTCTGCTCTTGCGAGCACCTCAAGACGTACTGCCGGGGACGGATTGAAACTGTTTGTCTTATTTTGATGAAAAAGTCAACCTTCAGCGCCCCCGCGCGCACCCAAGGGCTGCTGCATCAATCGCGGTTGCGGCCCCCTTTAATCGGTATGTATCGGCAAAACCGCCGCCGGTTGCGGCGACGCTCGCGATGCTCATGCTTCGGCCCGAACGGATAGCGGCGATAATTGAGGCGTCGGCGCGTGGGTTTGCCGCCCATGCGTCGGCTCCGCCGCCAACCAGCGTGATCCGCCGATCATCGATGCTGAGTATGATTCTAGCGCCGCTTCGCACTTCGCGGCTGAGGCGAATATGCACCTGCCCGCGCACGCCCTCGCCCGGCCAGTGCGCGATGCTCGCAAACGGCCGCCATGTGCCACCACTACTGCGCGCTGGTTCGGCAATCGCGTAGCAGCGCAGCGGCTGGGTATCGCGAAACGCCCCCCAGCTTTCAAAAACACCAAGCGGATCGCGTGCCTGTGCCGGGGCCGCGATCAGCAACAGCGCAAACAGGGTGCGCTTCACGCGTGGTTAACGCCTTTGCCGAGCTGGATCACCTTCTCACCTGCCTCGGAACCGACCATCACCATTGTCCCCTGCGGCAAACTTTCGGCAATTGGTGCCCCGATGGCAGGATCAACCGGAAGCCCTCGTTGCAGCCCGCGCAACACTCGAGCGGACATGCCGTGCATAATAACCAGCCGGTCGCCACGTTCATGCGCTGTATCGGCCATCCAGCTTTTGAGGCGCGCGGCTACATCATCATACCACTCGCCGTTTGGCGGACGCTGATTGAAAAGACTGGTCTGCGAATCAACAATATCGCCCTGTTCGGCGATAATATCGGTATAACGCTTGTCAGACCAATCCCCGACGTCAATCTCCTGAAGCCGATCATCAGTGCGGACATCGCGCCAGTCAGCGCCAATATGTTCGGCGACAATCGCCATTGTTTGCTGCGCCCGGCCAGCACTTGACGACCAGAGGTGCAACGACTGGCTGGTACCCAGAAACAGCGCGAGCGAACGGCCCATTTCATCGGCTTGGGCAAATCCGCGCGTAGTGAGCGGGGTGTGGATATTGCGCTGCCCCTGCATCCGCCCGCTGGCGTTGAAGACCGTTTCGCCGTGGCGCGCGATAAAGATACGTCCCTGAAGCTGCATTATGCCTTCATGCGATGAATTTGTCGGCTCCGCAAGCCTTGCGCTGCGTGGCAATTCTGTTCATGAAAGGCACTGGTATAGCGCGTTTCTACCGCTATATAGCCAATAGTTTTAGTCTTAAGCAAAAGCCACAGGGGTCATAGGGTATGAAGGCAACAATCGAACGCGCCACGCTTTTGAAGTGCCTCGGCCACGTCCAGTCGGTGGTTGAGCGGCGCAATACCATTCCGATCCTGTCAAACGTCCTGATCGAAGCGAGTGCAGACGGATCAATCAGGATGATGGCGACCGATCTTGATCTCCAGATCAATGAAAGCGTCGCCGCCCAGGTTGAAACTGCGGGTGCAACGACGGTTTCGGCGCACACACTGTTTGATATCGCGCGCAAGCTGCCCGAGGGGAGCCAGGTTTCGTTGAGCAGCGCCGAGGGCAAGATGGCGATCAATGCAGGCCGCGCGCGCTTCAACCTGTCCACGCTGCCGCGCGATGACTTTCCGGTAATTGCCGAGGGCGATCTGCCAGTGAAGTTTGAACTTCCTGCCGCCACACTCAAGGAAATCATCGACAAAACCCGCTTTGCGATCAGCACTGAAGAAACCCGCTATTACTTGAACGGCATTTTCCTCCACGTCACCGACGATGCGACGCCCGTGCTTAAGGCCGCTGCGACCGACGGCCACCGGCTTGCGCGTGTGACCGTGCCCCGGCCCGACGGTGCAGCGGGAATGCCCGACATCATCGTCCCGCGCAAATGCATCGCTGAACTGCGCAAGCTGCTTGATGAAGTGGACGGCAGTGTTGAAGTTTCGCTGTCCCCAAGCAAAATCCGGTTCAACCTTGGTACGGCTGTCCTCACATCAAAGCTGATCGACGGCACCTTCCCCGATTACAGCCGCGTGATCCCCACGGGCAATGACAAGATCCTGCGGATTGACCCCAAAAGCTTCATGGAAGGCGTTGACCGCGTTGCCACGATCGCGAGCGAAAAAACCCGTGCGGTCAAAATGGCGCTTGATACCGACAAGATCACGCTTTCGGTCACCAGCCCCGAAAATGGCACTGCCGCCGAAGAAGTCTCAGGCGAATATAGCGCCAATGGTTTCGAGATTGGCTTCAACGCCCGCTATCTGATGGACATTCTTGCGCAGATCGACGGCGATTCGGTCGAGGTGCATTTGGCCGATGCGGCAGCCCCCACGCTGATCAAGGAAAATGATAAAGCGAGCGCGCTTTATGTGCTGATGCCGATGCGGGTTTAATAGATGCATGTCTGACACACTCAGCCTATCAGACATTCGTTCCTGTCCGTTCCTCGTTGAACTACGCGACGACCCCGGAAATTTTCTCACGATTGTCGTAGAAGAAGCTAATGGCCTGGGTGAACCAACTGATTTATCAGAAAATATTCCGATAGAACTGCGTTCCATTTTGCCAGAATCGAGGCCGATTATCTCAGTGGCTGGGGATCGAATGATAGAAATCATGTTTTCGTATCCTGTCGGATATGCAGTCTTAAATGAAAGCTATGCATCATCTGGTGAACCAGATGCGTTCAAGGATTTTATCCGACGTGCGACATTTGCATCAGACGACTATCCTGGAAAATTAGAACAATTTAGCATCGTAACACATAATCATGTCATAGAGGTGATGTCCGACTCAGCTCCCGTACTGAACGTTATCTCGGTGCAACCGACAGCGATCACCCACTAACGCACTACCCGCACCTCAACCCCGACCGCGCCCGCAATTTCGAGCCATTTCTGATCCGCTGTCATCGCGACAACGCCCATCCGCTTGGCGAGCGCGAGCCAGATGCAGTCGGCTTGGGATAGGCCTTTCGCGCGGGCGACCTCTCTGATTTCGGCAGCGTCTAGCGCCATCGCCCAGTCAACCGAGACGGTATTGAGATTGAGCGGCGCGATGACATCCTCAAACTCTTGCCGACTTGTCCCTGCCTTATATTGGCGCTGTGCCGTCTCACCAAAGTTGACCGCACTAACAGCGGCACCGCGCACGTTCTCTGCAACAATCGGCGCACCCGATTCGCCGCGCAGTAATGCAACAAGGGCCGACGCATCAAGAACGACCGCGCTCAATATTTTTCCAGTGCGGCTTCTGCCCGTTTTTCGGCGACGAAGTCGGCAACCGTGAAATCCTGTTTGCCCTTCATCATTTCCTTATACAGCGCCTGCACCTTGGCGATGCGTTGTTGGAATGTGGTGAGCGTCACGCCAAATTCGTCGACGTTGAGCATCAGTGTGCCGCCGCCTTCAAGCCCCAATTGCTTGCGGACATCGGCGGGGAGGACGATGCGGCCATTGGCTGCGACTTTTACCTGAACGCCCATTTCCAAATCCTTCCGATAGTCATCAGAAATGGATTATGTCACAAATCCACTCATATGTCACATATCATTCATGTGTCACAAGCCGCCCTCAATCCAGATTCGCCCGGAGCCACCGCTCCGCCGTTGGCAGATCAATCCCGCGCCGCGCGGCATAATCGGCCACTTGATCGGGGCCAATCCGCGCAACGCCGAAATATTGACTGTCGGGATGGCCGAAGTAAAAGCCTGAGACCGCCGCCGTTGGCACCATCGCGAAACTTTCGGTGAGGATAATCCCGGTGTTTTCGTTGCCATTCAGCAGATTAAACAGGATCGGTTTGAGGCTGTGATCGGGACAGGCGGGATAGCCGGGCGCGGGGCGGATACCGCGATATTGCTCTTTGATCAGCGCTTCATTGGTAAGTTGCTCTTTGGGCGCATAGCCCCAGAGCGTGGTGCGGACATGCTGGTGGAGGCTTTCGGCAAAAGCCTCGGCAAGGCGATCAGCTAGCGCCTTCAAGAGAATATCCGAATAATCATCATTATCGGCCTTGAACCGCGCGAGGTGCGGCTCAATCCCGTGGCCCGCTGTCACCGCGAAACCGCCGATCCAATCACCTTGCGGGTCAATAAAATCAGCAAGGCACATATTGGCACGGCCTTCGCGCTTCTTCACTTGCTGGCGCAGGAACGCCATGCGGACATGGCTTTCATCATCGAGATGGATGATAACATCATCGCCGTCACGACGGCACGGCCATAGCCCGACAACGCCCTTTGCCGTTAGCCATTTCTCGGCGATAATCTGGTCAAGCATCGCTTGGGCATCGGCATAAAGGCTGGTCGCACTTTCGCCGACGATTTTATCGGTGAGGATGTCAGGGAAATTGCCCGCGAGCTCCCACGCCTGAAAAAAAGGCTTCCAATCGATCATGGCGCGCAATTGCGCCAAATCCCAATCGGCAAACACATGGATGCCGGGCTGTTCGGGCGGCGGCGGCTTGTCGCTCATATCGGCGACAAAGGCGTTAAGCCGTGCATCTTCAATCGGGGCGAGCGGGTTTTGCCCTTTGCTACCGCGCAGATCGCGGACATGCTGATAATCCGCCGCCGTTTGTTTGACGAAGCCGTCACGCTGGGTGTCTGAAAGCAAGGTCGATGCGACGCCAACCGCGCGGCTGGCATCGAGCACATGGATCACCGGGCCATCATAGGCCGCATCGATCCGAAGTGCTGTATGCACCTTTGATGTTGTCGCCCCGCCGATGAGCAGCGGAATCGAGAAGCCCGCGCGCTTCATCTCTTCAGCAACGGTCACCATTTCATCAAGCGAGGGCGTGATCAGCCCCGATAGCCCGATGATGTCAGCATCATTTTCATTCGCGGCCTCAAGGATCTTGCTCCACTGCACCATTACACCGAGATCGATGACTTCATAGCCGTTGCACTGAAGGACGACACCCACGATATTCTTGCCAATATCATGCACATCGCCCTTGACCGTGGCCATGATGATCCGGCCCTTGGCGCGCGTACCGGGCTCCTTCGACGCCTCAATATAGGGGATGAGGTGCGCAACGGCTTTCTTCATCACGCGTGCCGATTTGACGACCTGGGGGAGGAACATCTTGCCCGATCCGAACAGATCACCAACGACGTTCATCCCGTCCATCAGCGGCCCTTCGATAACCTCGATTGGGCGCGCGGCGGATTGACGGCATTCCTCAGTATCCTCAACGACATACATATCTATGCCCTTGACCAGCGCATGTTCAAGCCGCTTGGCCACGGGCCAGCCGCGCCATTCTTCGGCAGCTTTTTCGGTGGCTGCATCAGTGCCGCGAAACTTTTCGGCCAAGGTGACGAGCCGTTCGGTCGCCTCTGGATTACGGTTGAGAATGACGTCCTCACATGCATCGCGCAGTTCAGGATCAATCGCGTCATAAATATCAAGCTGACCCGCGTTGACGATCGCCATATCCAACCCGGCGGGTATTGCGTAGTAGAGGAACACGCTATGCATTGCGCGACGGACGGGTTCATTACCCCGGAACGAGAAGCTCAGATTTGATAGCCCGCCCGAAAAATGGACATGCGGGCAGCGGACGCGGATTTCTTTGACCGCTTCAATGAAATCGACCGCATAATTATTATGTTCTTCAATCCCGGTCGCCACCGCGAACACGTTGGGGTCAAAGATGATGTCTTCGGGCGGGAAGCCAATACCCGTGAGCAACTTATAGGCGCGTTCGCAAATCTCAATCTTGCGGGCTTTGGTGTCGGCCTGGCCAACCTCATCAAACGCCATCACAACGACAGCCGCACCGTAATTCATGCACTTGCGCGCTTGCTCAAGAAACTGCGCTTCGCCTTCTTTCATGCTGATCGAATTGACGATTGGTTTGCCCGACACGCATTTGAGACCCGCCTCGATAACCGACCATTTCGAGCTATCGATCATGAACGGTACGCGCGCGATATCGGGTTCGGCGGAGATCAATTTGAGGAAGGTGGTCATCGCATAATGCGCGTCGAGCAGGCCTTCATCCATGTTGATGTCGATAATCTGCGCGCCATTTTCGACCTGCTGCCGCGCGACTTCGACCGCCTTGGCATAGTCGTCCGACATGATCAGCTTCTTGAACGCAGCCGAGCCTGTAACATTGGTACGTTCGCCGATATTGACGAAGCTGGCGGTCGATTGGGTCATATTCATTTGGTCATTTAGCCTTCATTCCCGCAAACATGGGAACAACAAAATTGCGTTACATCTTAATCCCGAACACTATCTCGCGGGTATTTCGCTGTTCCTTGGGCGAACGGTTGCGCAGCCTTTCGAACAATTTCATCACTTTTTCAACCGCTGGACGTGCACGCAAGCTGATAATCTTGCCATCACATGCGTAAATGCGCCGGGCAGTCGCAAGTCCCGACGCCCCTCTCGATGCCGTTCATATTCATGGCTTCGCCCAATATTGATCCCTAAGCAGTCGCTTATAAAGCTTCCCGGTATCATGTCTTGGCAGTTCGGCGAGAAAATCGATCCGGCGGGGAATCTTTACGCCCGATAATTTCTCACGCGCATAGACGCTTAGCTCACCGCGCAGCGCGTCACCTGCATCAGCCATATCGACAGGCTGGATCACCGCGATTACTTCTTCACCCATTTCCTCATGTGGGCCGCCAATTACCGCGACGTCCTGAACCTTGGGATGATTGATCAGATGATTTTCAATCTCCTGAGGGTAGATGTTCACGCCTCCGCTGATGATCATGAAGCTCTTGCGGTCAGTAAGGTAGAGATAGCCTTCCTCATCAAGCCAGCCCACATCACCCAAGGTTGACCATCCTTTGGCGTTGCGGCTGGATGAGGTTTTTTCAGCATCGCCGTGATATTCGAATACGGTTTCGCTTTCGAAAAACACAGCGCCCTCGCTGCGCACGGGCAATTCGGTTTCATTATCCTCACCCATGATATGAACGATCCCGAGCACCGCCTTGCCAACTGTGCCCCGCCCTTCTTTGGCGACCTTTGCGAGCCAGTCAGCTGATCCGACAAAGGTCATCCCATTGCCTTCTGAACCGGCATAATATTCCTCAATCACCGGCCCCCACCAGCCAATCATCGCCTGTTTGACCGGTACGGGACACGGGGCCGCCGCATGGATTGCGCAATCAAGGCTTGAAAGATCATATTTGTTGCGCACATCATCGGGCAGTTTGAGCATCCGGACAAAATGGGTGGGCACATATTGGCCGCAGGTGACGCGGTATTTTTCAATGGCCACGAGCACGCCTTCGGGATCAAATTTCTTCATCATGACGACGGTGCCACCAATCTTGTGCACCGTCATTGACCAGCGCAGCGGTGCTGCATGATAAAGCGGTGCTGGCGAGAGATAGACACTGTCGGCGTTAAACCGGTATAGCCCCATCGCGAGCATGACGAGGCCATTGCCCGCATCAATCGCCGGATCGGCCGGCAGTGGGACGCGGACGCCCTTGGGTCGCCCGGTAGTACCGCTTGAATAGAGCATATCAACGCCCGCACGCTGATCAACGATCGGTGTGATCGGCATATCGGCCACGGCCCCTTCAAACGAGGCGTAGCCCGCGATATCACCGCCAAGCGCATAGCGCTCAATCTGCGTTGTCAGTTGCGCCGCCAATGCGCCGCCGCTGGCTGACATCACAAACAGCTTCGCGCCTGAATTTTCGAGGATATAATCAGTCTCATCCGCCGTCAGCCGCGATGAAATGCAAACATAGCGCAAGCCCGACCGCTGTGCACCCCATGTCAGGCTGTAATAATCAGGAGTGTTTTCAAGCATGATCGCAACGACATCTTCATGCCCCAACCCGCGTGCGCGAAAGAAGTGTGCGACTTGGTTCGATGCGTCGTCGAGCTGCTTATAGGTGCGGATTTCGCCCGTTTCGGCAACGATGATCGCTGGCTTGTCGGGGTTTGCCTTGGCGTGGATATGAGGGTGCATTATGTGTGATGTCCTCTCTTAGGGCAGCGAATCCTGCTTGACCGTTTGCGCCACCCTAACCACCCGAACAGTTGCAAGCCAATACTGATAATTGCGCGCACGCGCCGGTACGGCTAACGAAGCCTCATGATCCATCCGACCCATAGTGAAGTTGACCCTGTCAAACTGATCAAGATGATGGCCAAAAATGGCCATAACGCCCTGATCGGGGCGCTGTACCATGCACACGGTGACGGCTGGTGTGAACTGGCCATTCCCTATGATGCCCTGCTCGCAAGCGATGCGGCCAGCGGGATTATGGCATCTGGCCCGATCTTTACGATGATGGATATGGTCACCAGCATGTCGATCTGGCTCAAAACCGGAAAGTTTCGCCCGCAGGCAACGCTTGATTTGCGGGTCGATTATCTGCGGCCCGCAACGCCGGGGCGGACGATCATCGGGCACGGCGAATGTTACGGTCTTACCCGCTCAATCGCGTTTGTGCGCGGCTTTGCCCATGATGGCGATCCGGCAAAACCCGTCGCACATGTCGCGGGCACTTATATGTTCACGGCGGGCGCATGACCCGGCTTGACTCGCCCTATGCCAAGACAATGGGCTTTGGCAGCGCGCGCGATGAGGAGGGACGCCTGCTCCTTACCATGGCTTTTGAAACCAATAAGCTGGGCCGGCCAGGCTTTCTGCACGGCGGGGCGATTGCAGGAATGCTCGAAGCGGTTGCCTACCAAACGCTTGCCGAAGCACTTGGCGAGGAAGACCGCCCGCGACTTAAGCCAATCAACGTGACCGTCACTTTTTTGCGTGGTGGCCGCGATCACATTACCTATGCCCGCGCCACGATCGAACGGCTGGGGCGGCGCATCGCCAATAT
This sequence comes from Pseudomonadota bacterium, assembly GCA_038042405.1. GTDB lineage: Bacteria > Pseudomonadota > Alphaproteobacteria > Sphingomonadales > Sphingomonadaceae > Aquisediminimonas. The sequence continues at coordinate 1,041 of JBBTEI010000132.1, read as the reverse complement.
CGACGCCGTCGCGTGGCAGGATGATCCAACCAAGCCAATCGCGACCGCGCAAATGAATGTGATGCTCGACCGGGGTTAACGCCCGCCGCCGAACAGTTGTCGTCCAGCCAGATCGAGCATGATCTCCTCCGAACCGCCGCCAATCGCGTTAACGCGGACTTCGCGGTAAATCCGTTCGATCTTGCTGCCAGTGATATAGCTCGCGCCGCCAAGCACTTGGGCTGCATCACGCGCGACAGCCTCTAGCATCTGCGTCGCCTGAACCTTGAGCATTGCAAAATCGGCGGGCTTGTCGCGTCCCTGTTGCACCTGCCACGCGCAGAGATCGACCCACGCCTGCGTCGCATTGATTTGTCGCGCCATATTGGCGAGCTTGATACGGATCGACTGATGCTTGACGAGGGTTTTGCCGAATGTCTCTCGCTGTTGTGCCCATTCGACAGCCTCTTTGAGGCACACCCGCGCATAGGCGCAACACCCCATCGCCATGCCAAGCCGTTCGCTGTTAAAATTGCGCATGATGCCGATGAAGCCGCCATTTTCCGGGCCGATGAGGTTTTCAGCGGGAACGCGGACATCCTCAAAATAAATCGCGGCAGTATCCGAACAACGCCAGCCCATCTTGTCGAGCCGCGTTCGCGCAACGCCGGGTGCGTCCATTTCGATGAGGAGCAACGAAACCCCGCCAGCGCCTTCATCGCCCGTCCGCACCGCACAGGTCAACCAGTCGGCGCGCATTCCGCTGGTGATGAACATCTTGCTGCCACTGACGACATAATGATTGCCGTCGCGCACCGCCTTGGTGCGCAAATTGGCGACGTCTGATCCGCCCGAAGGCTCGGTAATGCCAAGCGCGATAATCTTGTCACCGGCGAGCACTGGCGGCGCGACGCGCCGTTTCATCTCATCCGAACCTAGCACAAGGATCGGTGGCAGCCCGATTCCGTGCGTCATCAGCGATGCGGCGAGGCCGCCCGCACCGACAGCCGCCATTTCTTCGGTTTGGGTCAGGCCGTGGAATATGTCGAAGCCTTCGCTATG
>JBBTEI010000131.1:0-6330 GCA_038042405.1 Pseudomonadota bacterium | reverse complement strand
TGCGCGTTTCGACCGCTGGCATCCGTTCGGTTGAACATGTTGGTGGCCTTGATAACTGGCTTGCCAAGACATCGAATGAAAAGCTCAGCCTGCGCGCACGTCGCCTCAAGCGTGACATTGCCAAGAAGGCAACAGCCGCAGCGGCTTAGGGCTTGGGTTCGGGTTCGGGCAATAGCTCGAACTTGAGCAGATATGTGTTTTCGATCCACATATAATTGTCATCCGAAATCAACCAAATGAAGGTGCGCCCGCCTTCATTTGAAATAGCCACACCTTCAAAATTGCTGGTGAGGCCGGGCCGCCCGAATTTGGCAATGGTTTTGCCTGAGAGTATCCCGCTCACTTTGGCTGGGATTTGATCGAGCAATGAAAGCCGCGCCGAGAAATAGGCAGGTGGCTCAAACCGGCGATTAAGCACAATCAGACGACCATCAGGAAGCTGCGCCGCATCGGTTGGTGAGAAATGATGCTCGGGCCCCATATAAAGTGCTCTGCTATAGCGCGCATCGGGCGCGGTCGGATCACGGTCAGCAATCACTAACTCAGGCAGAGCGTCGCTGCCTTGGGCCGATTCAGCAAAGACAAGAAAGCGGCCATCCGCAAGTCTGACAATCGCTTCCGGCCCGCCGGTTTTTGACCAATGCTTCATCACCCCGGGCATTACGATCCGCTCGGCCTTGGCCAGCCGCGTGTCACTGCGGCAAATCACGTTACGCCATTCAAAACCGATCCAGTAATCGCCCGATACAGGATCGTGGGCGAGCGATTCCGAATCGCGTTCCCGCTTGTCTGAATCAGTGGCGCATCCGCGTGGCAACGGGTTGATGCTGGCGTCGCTAACTTTCCCTTCGGCATTAATGGCAAAGCGGATCACAGCACCAATATCGCTGAGCGCGATAAAATGGCCATTTTCGATGGTGAGTGATGAAAGTCCGCCAAAATCATCATCGCTGCTGGTAAGCGACCAGCCATCAGCATAGCGCAACCCCGGAGCGGTTTCGATTGCCGGAGCATCCAAGCGTTCAGCGTTGATCGTAATTGCGTGGGCAATGATCGGCTCCACATCCATCCGGCGTGCCGAGCCGGCAAGCGCGGCGAGCAATAACCACGGGATAAAGCGGAAAGCGAAACGCATCGTGCCGCCATAACGCGAATGTGCGGCAACGCCAGTGCCGAAGCTGAACCGTGGATAAACAAAGATTAACAGCGGATAACGATAGCGTTCAGCCAACGCTCAATCGAATCGCTCTATACGCATTACATCAGAAGCGAATGGCACGAATCAATCGTGAATTATCTTTTTGAGGAGGCGTAAAATGACCAAGAAAATTTCTCTTTTTTCAGCTGTTATTGCAATTGGTCTATCTTCTTCAGTAATTGTAACGCCTGCATCTGCTCATGGTGATTATAATGCGCAATATTATAATTATTATCAGCCAAATTATTACGATGATCGTGGGAATTATTACCCTGCAGAATATGATAATCGCCGGGTTTACGATGACCGTCGCTATGATGATGGCCGGAACTATGATCGTCGGGATAGCCGTCGCTATCGTGGCCAAAAGTGCAAGAGCGGCACAACCGGCACAATCATCGGCGGTGTAGTAGGCGGTCTGCTTGGCCGTGAGGTCGGGCGTGGTGGGCGTTTTAACCGGCCTAGCACAACCGGCACAATCATCGGCGCAGGTGCTGGAGCACTGGCAGGACGCGCGCTCGAGAAATCGGGCAACCGTTGCTGATCTCGTTATCGGCTTAACAGTTTATTCTCTTACCCTCGCGTAGCGTATCGGGGGCGGCGAGTCGGAGCAGAGTAATAGCTTCGACTCGCCAAAAAATGTCCGCGTCGGCAAACCTTTGCGTTTATTTGATCGCACGAGCTACCCTTGGGTCGCAATCCAAGGGCGGGGGCCGACGTTGAAAGGCGTTGGCCTCCAACCAAGTTTCGCCGGGGCAGTCATGCTATGATGTTGCCTAGGCGGATCGACACCAGTCCGCATAGCGAAGCAATATCTGTCGGGGGGCATGTGTTGCTGCGTGAAGGTCGGCGTTTTTCGCAACGGCCGTTAATGGAAAAGCCTTTGGGGCTGCGGGCTGGTGTCACCCTTTCGTAAATAGGCAAGTGCGTTTATCAGGGCGCGATGGCGTACACTCCTTCCACTACTGATCCGATTGAATGGATCGAAGCGATCAGCGGTGCTGATCCCGATCGCCCTTGGCTCGAAACCGGCGATGGGCGCGTTATCAGTTATCAAATGCTGCGTGATAGTGTGGCTGCGATGGCCATCAAACTGACCGGAGAAGGCGTGAGGCCCGGTGACCGGGTTGCAGCATGTGTTGAAAAATCGCCTGAAGCAGCCATCCTCTATTTCGCCTGCCTATGGATTGGCGCAATCTACATGCCGCTCAACAGCGGCTATACATCTTCAGAGATTGCCTATTTCCTTGATGATGCAGAGCCTGTGATGTTCGTTGGCGAAGGCGTTGCCGGCCAAACGCATACGCTGGCGACGATCGCTGCACTACCCGCTATATCAATTACAGAGCGGCCAAAATTCGCGCCCGATACTATTGCCGCAATGCTCTACACATCGGGGACGACTGGGCGGCCAAAGGGCGCGATGCTGACGCGCGCAAATCTTGCATCGAATGCAGTTGCGCTCATGAATGCTTGGGCGATCACCGCTGAAGATGTGTTAATCCATGCGCTACCGATTTTCCATGTCCACGGACTATTCATCGCGATCAACAGCATGACGGCGGCAGGCGCAAAAATGCTGTTCCGCCCCAAATTTGATCCCGAAGATGTCATCGCACTGATACCGCGCGCGACGATGCTGATGGGCGTGCCAACCTTTTACACGCGGCTGCTGAGCGCGCCTGCGTTTACTCGCGCGGTGGCCGCCAAGATGCGGCTGTTTATTTCAGGCTCTGCCCCGCTGCTCGCCGAAACCCATCGCCAGTTTGAGGCGCGCACCGGCCATGCGATCCTCGAACGATACGGCATGACTGAAACCGGCATCAACACCAGCAACCCTTATGACGGCGCGCGGATTGCCGGCACCGTCGGGCCAGCCCTCCCTGGCGTTGAGGTGCGGATTAGCAACGCCGAGGGTGATATCGGCGGAATTGAAGTGCGTGGGTCAAATGTTTTTGCAGGCTATTGGCGCAACCCAGAAAAGACAGCCGCTGATTTCCGCGAAGGCGGTTGGTTCGTCACGGGCGATCTCGGCAAAATCGATGCGCAAGGCTATGTCCATATCATCGGGCGTGGCAAGGATCTGATCATTACCGGCGGCTACAATGTCTATCCCAAAGAGATTGAAGATGCGATTGATGCGCTCCCCGGCGTAGTCGAGAGCGCCGTCATCGGTGTGCCCCACGCTGACTTCGGTGAAGCCGTCATCGCGGTTGTTGTTGGGAGCGGGCTTGATCCAGCGGCGATGCTCAGTCAACTCAGATCCTGCCTTGCCGCGTATAAGCTGCCGAAGGCAATCCACATTGTCGATGAACTGCCGCGCAACACGATGGCCAAAGTGCAGAAGACGGTGCTGCGTGACACGTATCGGCTCTGACCAAATCCCCCTCGACAGCCGCCGTGTTTCGGCATAGCCTGCGCGCCATGCTAAGCTATTTCGCCAAGCACCGGGTAAACCGCTATCTCGCCCGTCTTGGCTTCTCTCCCTGACTGCGCCGCAAAGCTCGCCGCAACACCCCTAAATCACAGTCACCGGAGAGACTGATCATGCCACGTAATTATGACATCGCCGAACTCAAGCGGCTTGATGTCGCGCACCATCTGCCAGCCCAGCAGGATTACCAACTGATCGAAGATATGGGCGGCAGCCGCATCATCACCCATGCCGATGGCTGCTACATTCATGACGGCGACGGCAACCGCATTCTCGATGGCATGGCCGGGCTGTGGTGCGTCAACATCGGCTATGGTCGCCCCGAACTCGCCGAGGTCGCGGCCGAACAGATGAAGGAACTGCCCTTCTATAACACCTTCTTCAAAACGGTGACGCCGCCCGCCGTGATGCTTGCGCAGAAGATCGCAAGCCTTACCCAAAACAGCCTGCCGCATGTGTTTTTCAACGCCAGTGGTTCCGAAGCGAATGACACAGTGCTGCGGATGGTGCGCCATTATTGGCAAGTGAAGGGTGAACCAAACCGCAAAATCTTCATCAGCCGCCACAATGCCTACCACGGATCGACGGTTGCGGGCGTCAGCCTTGGCGGGATGAAATTCATGCACGCGCAGGGTGATCTCCCAATCCCTGGCATTGAGCATGTCCGCCAGCCCTACTGGTACAATGAAGGCAAAGGCATGACGCCTGAAGCCTTCGGACGCGTCTGTGCCAATGCGATTGAGGAGCGTATCCTCTCGGTCGGCCCCGAAAATGTTGCGGCCTTCATTGGTGAGCCCGTGCAGGGCGCAGGCGGCGTCATCATCCCCCCATCCAATTACTGGCCAGCGGTTGAGGCGATCTGCCGCAAATACGGTATCCTGCTCATTTGTGATGAAGTCATCTGCGGCTTTGGCCGAACGGGCAATATGTGGGGCCATGAAACGATGGGCGTAAAGCCCGACATCATTGCAATGGCAAAGGGGCTTTCGTCAGGATATCTGCCAATTTCGGCGTGCGCGGTTTCGGCGGAAATTGTTGACGTCCTTAAAACCGGCGGTGATTTCATCCACGGTTTTACTTACTCTGGCCATCCGGTCTGCGCCGCAGTCGCACTGCGCAATATCGAGATTATCGAACGTGAAGGCCTCGTCGAGCGCACCCGCAGCGACACCGGCCCCTATCTCGCCCGCGTGCTTGCCGAAGAGCTTGGTGGTCACCCGCTCGTCGGTGAAGCAAGATCGGTCGGCCTGCTTGGCGCGGTCGAAATCACCAGCGACAAAGCGACCCACGCCCGCTTTGGCGGCGCGGAAGGCACCGCCGGGCCAATGGTGCGCGATCTAGCAATCGAAAACGGCCTGATGGTACGCGGCATCCGTGACAGCATCGTCATGTGCCCGCCGCTGATCATCAGCCACGATCAGATTGATACGATGGTTGGCATTATCAAAAAGGCGCTCGATCTGGCCGAGCCGAAACTGCGCGCGATCGGGTAGGCTCGCCTTTACCAAATTCCTGCATCATCAAACAGCCATCCGTTTGCCCTTGGTTCGGCTGGTGAGGTGAAAGCGCTGGCAACGGTCACAGCGATAGGGGTGAAGGAGGATGGTTGCGCGCGCGGCGATTGCCCGCGCGTCGGCTTCGGAAGGGTAGCTTTTCTTTTTTGCGCAGATGCTCAGCCTCGTGCGCACGTCATGCGACTTGATCGAAGGCCACACTGCCTTGATTGAAAAGTTGTGTTATCAGCGAGATGGCGCTTTCCGATTTTAGCAGTGCTGGATCAATCACAACATTGTCCTGCACGCAGAGGATTTCGGCTAAAGGAGCTACTGCGCCGCGACATTCAAAGCAATTGCCATCGACGAAGAGCAACACGCCGTCCGCGCTTTCTCTAATGAACGAAAAGCGGCTGGCAGGATTGCGGCAGAGCGGCGCGCCACCGACGAGTGTGGCGAGTAGCTCGATAGCGTCCACCGGTTCCTCTGGTGACCAATCCTGCTCGGCATATTTGGGGCTGCTGTTATATGCCCCGAACCAGCGTGCGAAGGCTGTGCGGTCGGCAAATTTCTCGGTAATCATCGTATGGAGCTTTGTGATGGTGTCGCCCGTGATTTCGCCCGGATTGGTCTGCGCCTGCAAATCGGGGTCGGCATAGCGATCATCCTCGGCCAAATGCTGCACCAGATCATCGCACCAATCGGCGATTAGCTCGCTGCGGGCGGGCGCGCGGAATCCGATTGAGTACGTCATGCAATCATCGCCCATCGCAACGCCGTTATGCGCGACGCGCGGGGGGACATAGAGCATGTCGCCGGGTTCGAGAATCCATTCGTCGGTCGCCTCAAATTCTGCAAGCAGACGCAAATCGTCATGCGGCATGAGCGGTGTATCCGCGTCGCATAGCGCACCGACTTGCCAGCGTCGCCTGCCCAACCCTTGGATCAAGAACACGTCATATTGGTCAAAATGCGGCCCCACGCCGCCGCCGTCGGTTGCATAGCTCACCATCACGTCGTCGATCCGCCAGTTGGGAATGAAGCGAAACGGCGCGATCAGCGCGGCAACCTCGGGCGCATGAGTATCAACCGCTTGAACGAGGAGCGTCCACGGCGCTTTGCCAAGTTTGCTGAAACGCTTTTCGGGAACCGGGCCATGTTCGACTTTCAGCCTGTCATCCGCCTGCATGATCAGGCGCGATTCA
>JBBTEI010000130.1:0-9305 GCA_038042405.1 Pseudomonadota bacterium | reverse complement strand
GGATACCGGTGAGCGTTTCTTTGCTCTCTGGCTTCACAAGCGTTTCAACGGTGCCTGCAGGAAGCTTACCGAACGCGCCATCATCTGGTGCGAATACGGTGAATGGGCCTGGGCCTGAAAGCGTTTCAGCAAGGCCAGCGGCGGTCACGGCTGCAACCAGCGTCTTGAGATTTGGTGCGGTCGAAGCATTTTCGACAACATTCTTGTTCGCATACATTGGCGCGCCGCCAACCATAACAGGCGCTGCTTCACCAGCGGTTTCGCTTGCAACGGCTTCGGTGGTTTCAGCAGGTGCTTCGGCGGTTTCGGCTGGCTTTTGCGAGCAAGCAGCGAGCGCGAGCGATGCGGCCGTGATCAAAAGGGCAGTTGCGAGGGTTTTCTTCATTTGCATTTCCTTGTTGAAAATTGTCGAACTTGGTCAAAAATCGGCTATACTCAATAGTGTAAACAGGCCCGTCAAAAGACCGACCGGTTTTGGCCATACAGCGACCAGCTAACCAAGTACAGGCAAGTTACGTTACGTTACGCGGGGCGGATGCAAAAATAGGCGGCCCGACAAAAAATAATAGCAGGGGAGTTACTCGCTCTGCCGCACGATAATCTCGGACAGGCGCGCGATTGTCCGTCCCGGCATCCGGATTGTGCCTTCATTAAGCACTGTCTTGCCGTCGCGTTGCAGATAAAGCCACTGCTCCATCGTCACGAAGGGCTTTTTGAGCAGATAGCGCAGATGGAACAGATTGCCATAAACCTCTGCCTTCACCGGCCCGTCGGCATCACTCAGCGTCGCGGTGTAGCGGTGATCGTCAAACCGCGTCATGATCCAGTGGCGCTGGCTCACTTTGCTGCCTTCATAGATTGTCTGATCAAGCCGGAAACGGCCATCGGGTAGGGTACTCCCCCGGCTTTCAACGCGGATTTGCCGTGCTGGCTTGCCCCCTGCGGATTGGATCACCCCGTGGCCGGTTGCGGTCGTGCCGAAAAAGGTTTCGGGGCGGAATGTTGGGCTGTTTTGTGCAAAGCTTTCGGGCTTTACCGGTTTGACGCAGGCGGAAAGCATCATCAGTATGAGGAGGAGAAAGCTGCGCATTATTCAAACCTGACCGGAGGCTTGGCGCGCGTATCAACGCTCAGCGCAAAGACATCAGACCGGGCATAATGGCCAACCACATCAAGATCATATTTGGCACGCGGGATCGCAGCGAGATCAATCTCAGCACAAAGAACCGCCTCCTCACCATAAACCGGCCCGGCGAGGATCTCGCCAAGCGGGCCGACGATGATGCTCCCGCCCCGGATCAACACCTCGCCGGGCGCTGCGTCAATCGGGCAATCAGCAGGCGCATCCTCGCGCGTCATATATTGCACCGCAGAGGCAACAAAGCATCGCCCCTCAAACGCGATATGGCGCATCGACAGCGCCCAAGTCTCGCGATCATCAACCGTCGGCGCGCAGTAAAGCTCAATCCCCTGCCCATACATCGCCATGCGCAGCAGCGGCATATAATTTTCCCAACAGATCACCGCGCCGATTTTGCCGATGTCGGTGTCGATCACGGGGATGGTTGATCCGTCGCCCTGTCCCCAGATGATCCGTTCCATCGCGGTCGGCATCAGCTTGCGGTGCTTGGTGGTCAGAGAGCCATCGGCTGCGAAGAACAGTACCGTGCAATAGAGCGTACCGCCGTCACGCTCTATCACGCCGACAACCAAGTGGAGGGAGTGGAGTCTAGCAACCTCACCCATCGCATCGCACTCCGGCCCCGGCACCACAATCGCGCTGGCATGATAGCGCGCAAACCAATCGCGACCTTCAGGCGAGCGAAAGCCAACCCGTGCGCCAAAATCCATGCCGCGCGGGTATCCACCAACAAAAGCCTCAGGGAACAGTACAAGCTTCGCGCCCTGCGCCGCCGCTTTGCCTACCAACCGCGCAAGCTTTTCTAGCGTCGCAGGTGTATCAAACAGGCAAGTGGCCGCCTGAATTACCGCGATTTTGGTCATTTCATTTGTTCCCACTGGTCGGCGCTGGGGTCGGGGCTTTGCCCTTATTCGTATTGGCTTCGATATATTGCTCAAGTAGCTTGCGCGCGGAGTCTGCCCGTCCACTGTCATGCGGATCAAACGCAAGCGGTTTGATCACATTGATCGCAGACGCATATTGGCCTTCTTCAGCAAGCATCGCGGCAAAATTTGCACGCACGTCGCTCGATTCTGGCACCAGTTCAAAAACGCGCCGCAAACCATCTTTGGCCGATTGTGCCGCATCAATACCTTGCTGCTGCCATGTCTCATAATAGCGGTAGAGCGGGAGTGGATCATTCACATCGGCACGATTGGCCTTAACAATTAGCGCACGCGCTGCCTTCCAAACGGCGGGGTCATCCTTCTTGTCTGCAATGGCTTTGCGAACAGCAATTTCTCCACGAAGCAACAACGCTCGGCTTAATCCGGGTTTGATCTTAAGAGCATTTGCTAACGCGGTTTCAGCCTCCATGTCTTGATTCGCGTCAGCATAGCCCTGTGCAAGCCAATACCATGCCTCAGCATCGTCAGAATATTTTGCGGCAACGGCTTTGAATTTTGGAACAAGCGCCTTCGCCTCGGTAAGATCAACCCCGCGCATACTCCGCAGCCGGATCAACATCGATTCTGAGGCCGCTGGGTTTAACGCTGTAATCGACAATTCGGTTGGCGCTGGCGTAGGCTTTACCCGGGTCGCATAGGTTAATTTGCCGCCCAAATATTTGGTAATTTCCTTGTCCAGTTGTTTGAGATCTCCAAACGCCGCTCGCGCTGAATCCAAGCTTGTTTTACCAGCGTTAATCCCTTGCAAATAGGCTGTAAGCTGTCCCACACGATTGGCAGCACGATCAAGATAGTGCACCAAAAGCCAGGCTCGCCCATAAAAGGCATCCTGAGCTTCGCCCGACTTCAAATCATTTGCATTGGTCGTCAACAGCTTTTCGGTTGGGAACGCTGGCCCGACGACGAGACCATAAGAGCGGTAATAGGCTGGCAGGCCAATCTTCGCATTTCCTTCAGGCGTAAATTCGGTTGTTGCCATGAATTCGGCAAATCCCTCAATATACCAAGCGGGGTATGCTGCTGGAAAATAGTGGAGCATGAAGTGATGGGCATATTCATGAAATAATACGGCATCACCGTCCAATGCGAGTTTGTCTCCCGACTGTCGTCGATCAACCACCGCCAATGATCCCGAAACCAGACCGGTATAAAACCCGGCGACATTACGCGCATTTTTTCCGCCACCCATTGCGCGTTGTACCTCATCACTTGACGACATCAGAAAAATCATGAGGCGCTGGGAGGAGTCTTCATCAGATACGCGAAATCTCTCACGAAGGACGGTATCAAACCGCTCCACCTTAATCGCAAAATCACGCAGGCTTTTCTCCGCACCAGACGAATAGATAAGAAAATGACGGGTTTTAATCTCGCGCCATTCTGCTTTTGCAGGCGATGAGAATAATATGCACGTCAACAATAAGGTAAGCCAGCGCATTACAACCTCCGAATCCAATACTTAGCTTACTCCGACCCGATGACACTTGCCAAGCTGACCAGCTGCAAAAACCACTTCGCTCTTGCACTGCAACCGACTAGACCGGTGGCATCACGCTCGGATCGCCGGGCACAGATTTGAAAGTTATCCTCCCCATGACCGATTCCACCGATTCCACTGACGAAACCCCCCGCCGCCGCCCCAAAGCAGGCGTTCGCGCGATTGGCAATCGTCGCCTTCAGCCCTCTACCCTGATGATGGGGCACGGCTTTGATCCGATGCTGTCCGAAGGATCGCTCAAACCGCCGATTTTCCTCACCTCGACTTTTGTTTTTGAAAATGCAGCCGCTGGCAAGCGTCACTTTGAAGGCGTTACTGGCAAGCGCCCCGGCGGCGCGGAGGGGCTTGTCTATTCGCGCTTCAATGGCCCCAATCAGGAAATTGCCGAAGACCGGCTTGGCCTATGGGAAGATGCCGAAGATGCGCTGACGTTTTCAAGCGGGATGTCGGCGATTGCCACTGTGCTGCTCGCTTTTGTGAAGCCGGGCGATGTGATCGTCCATTCCGCCCCGCTTTATGCCGCAACCGAGACGCTGATCGGGCGGATCCTCGGCAAATTCGGCGTGACGTGGCTTGATTTTCCGGCAGGGGCAACGCGCGAAGAAATTGATGCCGTCGTTGAGAAAGCCAAAGCGCAGGGGCGTGTTGCGCTGATCTATCTCGAAAGTCCGGCCAACCCGACCAATGTTCTGGTTGATGTTGAGGCCGTCGCCAGTGTGCGTAATGCCCATTTCGGCGATAGCGATGATGTGCCACCGATTGTAATCGACAATACCTTCCTTGGGCCGCTGTGGCTCAAGCCGCTGTCAAACGGGGCTGATATCGTGGTTTATAGCCTGACCAAATATGCCGGCGGGCATAGTGATCTCGTTGCGGGCGGTGCGCTTGGATCGAAGGGGCATATCAACACGATCCGGTCAATGCGCAACACCATCGGCACGATCCTTGATCCCAACACCGCGTGGATGTTGCTGCGCAGCTTTGAAACGCTTGAATTGCGGATGAGCCGCGCCGGCGAAAATGCCGAGAAAATCTGCACTTGGCTCAAGGATCAACCCAAGGTTGAAAAGATTGTCTATCTCGGCTTTCCTGAAACCGAGCGACAGGCCGATATTTACAATCGCCATTGCACTGGTGCGGGCTCAACCTTCTCGCTGTATCTCAAAGGTGGCGAGCGCGAGGCATTTGCCTTCCTTGATGCGCTCAAAATTGCCAAGCTCGCGGTGAGCCTTGGCGGCACTGAAACGCTTGCCAGTTGTCCCGCCGCGATGACGCATCTTTCAGTGCCCGATGACCGCAAAATGGCGCTTGGCATCACCGACAATATGGTGCGTATTTCAATCGGGGTCGAGGACGCTGATGATTTGATCGCCGATTTCGAGCAAGCGTTGGCAGCGATTTAATGGACGGACGCTCAGGCCGCAGCGCGAACCTGAGCGTCTGACGTGATAATGCGGCGCGCCTCGGCGGCAGGCATCGGGCGGCCAAAGAGATAGCCCTGGATCTTGCGGCAGCCGAGTCCCTTGATCATTTCACACTCGTCAGAAGTCTCGACACCTTCGGCTGTGGTTGACATGCCAAGGCTATTGGCGAGTGCGACCACTGCGCGGATAATCGCAAGACTTTCGGGGAGGTTTTTGGCCGCACCCTGTACAAAGCTGCGGTCAACTTTGATCGTGCTGAACTTGGTCTTCGAGAGATAACCAAGTGATGAATAACCCGTGCCAAAATCATCAAGCGCCAACCGGACACCGAGCGCCAGTATTTTTTCAAGTACGCCGATCGCCTTTGTGCCTTCGCGCATGAATACGCTTTCGGTCACTTCAAGCTCCAGCCGGTGCGGTGGCAGGCCTGCGTGTGAAAGCGCTGAAACCACGGTCGTTGCAAATTGCGCATCATGAAGCTGTTCGGCCGATACGTTAACGGCTACCCGGATGGTGGATGGCCACCGCGCTGCCTCGGCACAGGCTGTGCGCAATACCCATTCACCAATCGGCCCAATAAGGCGGGCTTCTTCAGCAATGGGAATGAATTTGGCGGGTGAAACCGAGCCAAGATCGGGATTGTTCCAGCGAAGCAGCGCCTCAAAACTCTCGATTGTGCCTGATTGGGCATTCACCACCGGCTGATAATTCAGCTCAAATTCGTTGCGCTCAAGCGCCTTGCGCAGCGCGATCTCAATCACGCGCCGTTCTTCGGCATGAGCATGAAACTGCGGTTCATAGGAATTGAAAACACCGCCGCCCTGATCCTTGGATTTGTAGAGCGCCAAATCAGCCGAACGAATCAGCATTTCAACTGAACGACCGTCGCGTGGCCCAATCGCAGTGCCAATGCTTGCACCGATATAGATGGTATATTGGTCAACTTCGTAAGGCTGTGAAAGCGTATCGATAATGCTCTGCGCAAGGCGGGGCATGCGCTGCGGATCATTTGCATCTTTCACGACTACCGCAAATTCATCACCACCGAGCCGACCGCACAGTTCGTTATCACTCATCACGCTGCGCAGCCGTTCGGAAACCCGGGTGAGCAGACGATCGCCAATCGGATGGCCGAGCGTATCATTAACCGCCTTGAACCGATCAAGATCGATCATCATAAAACCGCAGCGTGTCCGCCAGCGATCAGACTCAGCCATCGCCTCGCCAAGCGTTTCGTTGATCAGCATCCGATTGGGCAGCCCGGTGAGCGTATCGAAGCGCGCCATGCGGTTGATCTTGTCAGCACTGCGATAAGCCTCGGTTACATCCGACCCGACCCCGCGAAAGCCGACAAAACTGCCATTATCGTCAAACCGTGGTGAAGCCGAAAGCTCCCACCAATGAGTGTTACCAGCGATTTGAACGGGTAGGACAAGATCGCTGAAGCTTTCACGGTTCTTGAACTTTTCAGAAAGATCTCGAAGTCCTGCGGAAAAATTGCCGGCTTCCCAGGCATCGCCGGCAAGGATTTGTAGCAAAGGTTTGGTTTCAAGCGCTTGAGGTTCAACCCCCAGCGCGATGGCAAAGCGGGGTGAAACATGGGTCAAACAGCGCGACGCATCGGTTTGCCACATCCAGTCGCCGCCCGAATCCTCATATTCGCGGAGCAAGAGGCTCACCACTTCGCTCTTTTCCTGCAGCACGAACTCGTTAATCTTGTGCACCAGTGCGGTTCGCCCATTATGGAGGCAGGCGGCGATCAGGCCAATCGTGTAGAGGATTGCAATCACCCCGACATAGGGCATCGCGAACAAGAACATCATTGCTGCGAGAGAGAGCCCTAGGGTCGCGACCAAAATCGCTGTAAAAAGCGGTACTGACGAGAATGTAAAAGTTGCCCCCGCCATCATCGCCGTGTTGCTTGTCCAGGCAATTAAAGCATGTTTGGGGTCGCCATTAATGCCCAACGCGATGGGCAGCGCAGCCCATGAGAGCGAGGCAAAAATGATGCCCATGGCAGAGCTGTTAAGTTCGCTCCGTGACGCAGAAATTAGGTTCATATTTGGGCTGCGAAAATGTGGAGCAGCCAAAAGTCCCGATACGCCAAGGATCAAAACATACCACGTCCAACCGATCCAGGCAGCTGAGTCGGAAGCAAGCGCAGCAACGGCGATCCCGCCACCGACGATGCTAAACACCAATCGGGCAATGGCGCGATTGGCAATTAGGCCAATTTGCCATGCCCTGATACGCCCCCAATAAGCATCACCAGAATCGCGTAGCCCAAGCACGCTCGCCCAATCATTTGGAGTGGGGGAGGAGTCTATGTCATTTTTTTCAGTCACAAACGATGCGCTAGCATAAACAAGTTAGCGAAGTGTAAGCGTCCGGCGCGCAATCACGCTGCGAGATCAAATGGTTGGATTTCACCTGAAAGATATAGATTGCGGGCTTTTGCACGGCTGAGCTTGCCCGAGCTTGTGCGGGGGAGCGTCCTTGGCGGAACAAGCTCGACAATGCAGTTCATGCCCGTAATCGCACGCACCTTATCACGGATGGTGTCGCGCAATTTGGTCCGTTCCAGCGGGTCTGTCGTTCGGCACTGCACAAGCACCGCTGGTGATTCTTCACCACCTGCTGTGGTAATCGCAAACGCTGCGATGTCGCCCGATTTGAAACCGGGAAGCTGTTCAACCGCCCACTCGATATCCTGTGGCCAGTGATTCTTGCCGTTGATAATAATCATGTCCTTGGCGCGGCCAACGACGAAGACATAGCCTTCGGACATATAACCCATGTCGCCGGTATCGAGCCAACCCTGCTTCATGCAAGCGCTGGTTGAAACCTCGTCACGGAAATAGCTGTGCATGATTGAGGGGCCACTTGCCCAGATTTTGCCGATGCTACGCTCGTCCATCAGGCTGCCATCCTCGGCGCGTACTTCAACCGCCATATCGCGCACCGGTTTACCGCAATTGACGATAGCACGGAATCGCTTGGGCGTGCCCGGATCTGCCGGAATGCCCGAAAGTTCGCTTTCCTCAACCAGTTCAACACTGATTCCCTCGCCCGGTGGCATAATCGAAACTGCGAGCGTTGCCTCCGCAAGGCCATAGCTTGGCAGGAAGGCTGCTGCCTTGAATCCCGCATCGCCGTACGCATCAACAAACGCCTGCATTACATCGGGGCGGATCATATCCGCGCCGTTGCCTGCCACACGCCAGCGCGAGAGATCAAACCGTTCGGCAGCGTGCGTCTGACTCGAAACCCGGCGTGCGCAAATATCATAGCCAAACGTGGGCGAGTAGCTGAGCGTCGTGCCCTTGTTGCGGCTGATCAAATCAAGCCATGCAAGCGGGCGCCGCGCAAAATCCTCGGTTTTGAGATAGTCCGTCGAAACCTGATTGGCGACAGGCGAAAGCAGGCAACCGACCAGCCCCATATCATGATACCAAGGCAGCCATGAGACACAGCGGTCGCTCGGCTGCAAATCCATCCCGTGGCTGTGCGCGGCAAGATTGTTGAGCAGGGCATTATGCGTGACGGCAACCCCGTGGGGGAACCGGGTCGATCCGCTGGAATATTGCAGATAGGCAATATCGTCGGTCGAAGCTGTTGGTAGCGGTGCATCGCTAACCGGGTAGTCGGCAAAGCGGGCCCAGTTTATCCCCTTGATTCCGCAGACGCGTGCAGCGTCCCCCGCCATTGCATCGAGTTCATCGGGGTAGAAGAGATATTTGGGATCAGCGCTCTTCATCTGAACAGCAAGCTGGTCAACATAGGCATCGCGCCCGCCAAATGAGGTTGGTAGCGGCAGCGGCACTGGCCAAGCCCCTGCATAAATGCACCCGAAGAAAAGTGCCGCAAAATCAGGCCCGGTCTCGGCGATCAACGCAATTCTGTCTTGCGGAACGACGCCGAGCGCAATGAGCCGCTTCGCCATCGCGAGCGCGTCGAGGCGGAGCTCGGAATAGGGATACGCCCGCGCCAACTGGCCGCGTGGATCATGAAAATTAAGCCCGCGTTTGCCATTCGCTGCATAGTCGAGCGCCTCGCCAAGCGTGGCAAAGTCGGAAAAACGGCGTGGCAAGCTGTCTTCACTCGTCGTTGCGACTGGCGCGCCACTAGGCGTCCCTTGTAGATCGTCCTGCAATATTCTTGCTCCTGAACAAGACCGCGCATCGGCCAGTTTTGCGATTATATCAATCCGCAACGAATGGCGACTCTGGGCATTACACGCCCGTCATACGCAACGACTTTCCCTTTAACCGCGACTATGGCACAAATTTGTCATG
>JBBTEI010000129.1:0-9096 GCA_038042405.1 Pseudomonadota bacterium | reverse complement strand
TGATCCCGCACGGCAAAGGCATTGCAGTTCTGCCACGCGCAATTTAAGCGCTCAACCCATGAACTATGACGTCCTTATCGTAGGCGCTGGCCACGGTGGTGCCCAAGCGGCGATCATGCTGCGCCAATTGAAGTTTGAGGGCTCAATCGCGATCATCGGCGATGAACCCGAAATCCCTTATGAACGCCCCCCGCTTTCAAAGGATTATTTTGCGGGCGACAAGGAATTTGAGCGCATCCTGATCCGTCCGGCAAAATTCTGGGAAGAACGCGAAGTTGCGATGCTGCTGAGCAAGCGCGTTGCCTCGGTTGATCCGGTAGCGCATTCGGTCACAACCGAAGCGGGCGAACGCTTCGGCTACACCGATCTGATCTGGGCAACCGGCGGCGCGGCGCGGATGCTTCCCATTCCTGGCGGAAATCTGCCCGGCGTTCAAGGCGTCCGCACCCGCGCCGATGCCGACGCGATGAAGCTGGCCTCGGAACGCGCTGACAATATCGTCGTGATCGGCGGCGGTTATATCGGGCTTGAGGCAGCGGCTGTGCTGCGGAAGTTTGATAAAAAGGTGACGCTGCTTGAAGCGCTGCCCCGTGTTTTGGCGCGCGTGGCGGGCGAAGATCTTTCACGCTTTTATGAAGCGGAACACCGCGCGCATGGCGTTGATCTGCGGCTCAACGTCTGCGTTACCGCACTTGAAGGTGATTCCCACGTTACCGGCGTTCGGCTTGACGGCGGCGAAGTCTTGCCCGCAGATCTCGTGATCGTCGGCATCGGCATTATCCCCGCCGTAGCACCGCTCGCCGCTGCCGGAGCAGACTGCGAAAACGGTGTCCACGTTGATGGCCTGTGCCGCACCAGCCTAACCGATGTCTTTGCAATTGGCGATTGCGCCGCGCACACCAATGATTTCGCGGGTGGCGCAGTCATCCGCCTGGAATCGGTGCAAAACGCCAATGATCAAGCCAATGTCGTCGCGCGCGCAATTATGGGTGATCCACAGCCCTACCACGCGGTGCCTTGGTTCTGGTCAAACCAGTATGACCTCAAGCTTCAAACTGTCGGCCTCTCGACTGGCTTTGACACCAGCGTAACGCGCGGCAATCCGGCGACGCGCAGCTTCTCAGTGGTCTATCTCAAACAAGGCCGCGTGATCGCGCTCGACTGCGTTAATGCGATCAAGGATTATGTGCAGGGTAAGGCGCTTGTGGTGGCCGGTGCGCAAATTGATCCCGCGCGGCTCGCCGATACTTCGGTTCCACTCAAGGAAATGCTGGTTTAGGCGGCTTCGTTACCGCAGCACCATCTTGTCGCCGTCGATCACCAATGTCCCGATCCGTGACAGGAATGACTGGCCAAGCAAAGAGACGTCAAGCCCGTCGGCAACCACAGCGCCCTCAACATCAAACGCCTCTTTGCGGCCAATCGCGACGCGACCGATTTTCAGTATCTGCCCGCTCACATCGCCGGATGCGCCGCGCGCAATGACGCGGAACTGACCCGGCAAAAATGGCAACCCAACATGTTTCGCATCGGCCATCGTCAGGACAACACTTGATGCACCCGTATCAATGAGGAAGTGAACAAGCTGCCCGTTCACCTCGGCATCGACATAAAAATGGCCGTCGTCGGATCGTTCGATCACCTTGTCTATCGCAGGCTCCGGCGCGGATACAGGTTTAACGACTGCAGCCACAGGCTGAACAGACGGGGAAGTGGACGGCGCAGGAACCATGAGCCCAACAGCCACGCCGACTGCGATGGTTCCAATGATGAATTTTGCGAACATGCGCCCTTGTGACAAAGCAAAGCTGCAATGCCCTGTGCAAACAGGGTTAACGAAGCGTTAGGAGTGTTCAGCTTTGTGCCCGGTAGTCACAAAAAAATGGCCGATTTCTGAGGAAGTTGAGGCTGAATCGGTATATTTTCCAAACCCCTATCGCGGCGGGATAGCAGAAGAAATCGCAAGCAAAATGATTGTTGGACTCATCAACCAAATGAAGCAAAAAGCCGCCGTGTAGGAAAGTTGTTTTTTATGATAGCTGGAATGTTGGGTGAGATGACTGTCGGGTTTTAGAAAATTTGAGCCAGAAGCGGACATTCATTGATTTGGTAATTGTGCCCCCTGAGCCTATAAATCTTCGTTCGCGAGCCCAAGCCTGCCAACCGCAGCCTTACGCAGATCCGTGATCACGCTCCATCCTTCACAGTCATAACTGTGGTCTCGCAGCTGTTGAATAGTCGCACCGGCATATCGGGAAAGCCTTCGAAAGATTGCTTCGCGTTCGCCACGATCTGCGAGATCTTCGAGCCGCTTACCAACATGCACGATATTGTGCCTCAGGCCCCGGTTCGCGCCCTGAGCCGCCCCACTTTCGCTCGTCAGACAGAGAAAGTCCTGCAGGATTGCGTCATAATCAGCACGATCTCTAGCAACTTGTCGGGCTATCATCCGCTTGACAAGCTTCATCCGCATATAGTCTTCCGGCGCGGCGAGGAACTCAATCAATGCCATCATTTGGACGAAACGGCTTGTTTCGGTCGATGCTTCAAGCGCCTCGGAATACATGCGGAGCGCCTGCCGCGCGACAGCGCCGACTTCGCCGTCGCCGGTTGATCTGACCATGATCGAACCGGTCATGTCGAGGCCAACGCCAATGATCACTTGATGGGTCAGAATCTGCCCCGCGATAATGTAGCTCTCATGATCTTCAGGAGCATAGAACATACCAGCGCAGAAGCTGGTGTCTCCCAGTAGGCCGGCGCGCCCAGGTAGCTTGGCCGGTGTCCACAGATTGCAGTGCTCAAAGCGGATGAGATCCATGACTCGCTCTGCCTTATCTATTGCGCGGCCAAGCATCTCCAAATGGGCTTCATGGCTCGACGGCTCGAGGAACGCATCCCAGTCGATCACCACAGGAAATGCAACCAACGAACTCCCGAAGAAGTCGGGTAGGTCGATCCGCGTCGCGCCGCTTTTGCTCCAATGGAGATCATCGCCATCAAGACCGACTACACCGTTCTGCTTGCCCAATGTTCGCTGGTAGTCGGACTCTGGCCAAGCGACTGGCCGCAGCGTCTCGGCGCCAATCGCGTCGGGCGGAAATATCGCCACCTCTTCCGAAATCCAAGCTGGTTCTTCAACTAGGATTCGAGAGATTGGCAACAGACATAATCGCTCGCCGGGGGCAAGGATTTGCAGCAAATCATGAAGCAGAGCATTTGTTGACATATCGATTTAATCTTGCCCAAACGGATCCGCTTGTTCAAGTTGTTTCCGCGAGGGCTTTACAGGACAACCCTTCCGTGACTCCATTGTCCACTCTCACGCTAGCTCCCGAACCCGATCTTTGCTGCTCGCTGGCGATATACTGAATAGACGGCAGCTTATGACGATGTCTTTTCGGTCACCTAACGACCGAAATCGTGTCAAACAGTCACCACACAAACCCCGTCGCCCCGTGCTCGACACGGGGCTGGGCTTTTCTTTTTCCTCTCCGCGTTCGTAGTTTTGCGAAAGCCCTTCGCGGTCTTATTTCCTTTACGATCTTCGCGTGAAAAAGGCCATCTCAGGTTCACGCGAAGTGCGCGAAGGTAAGAAGAGCGCGAAGAGGTTATTATAATTTACGCAGTGAGCCTTGAAGAAGCCAAGCCCCGTGTCGAGCACGGGGCGACGGGATCAGCGGGTACATCAATGCAATCTTCATGCGCCCGAAACCTCGCCGAAATCCGACATTCAAACTGAAACAACGATCTCTTCTCCAAGCCTCCCATTAACGAAGGGCTTGAGATTGACCGTGGCTTAGAAAAGGCGATACGGCGAATTCATGTTCAACAACATCTCCACCCCAATCGCCCTTCTCCACACGCGCCGTTCGGGAAAGCCGCGTGATATGATCGCCCCCGGCCCTGATGCCGTTCAGCTTGACCAGATATTGCGCGCGGCCATTCGCGTGCCCGATCACGGGAAGCTTGCGCCGTGGCGGTTTGTGGTGGTCGGGGCGGATCAACGGGCTGCGCTTTCAGAACTTCTGGTGCGTGCCTACCGGGCTGAAAAACCTGAAGCAGGGCGACTTGA
Organism: Pseudomonadota bacterium; assembly: GCA_038042405.1. Taxonomy (GTDB): domain Bacteria; phylum Pseudomonadota; class Alphaproteobacteria; order Sphingomonadales; family Sphingomonadaceae; genus Aquisediminimonas. The sequence goes on along the minus strand of JBBTEI010000129.1, from coordinate 5,021 downwards.
GATTGAGGCGATGGAGCAGTTTGCGCACCAAGCCCCAACGCTGATCGTGGCGCTTTCATCGCCTGTTAGCGAGAGTAAAATTCCGCTTTGGGAGCAACAGCTTAGCATGGGGGCCGCCTGCATGAACCTGCTCACCGCGACGCACATGCTCGGCTTTGTGGGTGGTTGGTTGACGGGTTGGCCCGCATATTCCGATACTGTGCGAGATGCCTTTGGCACGCCCACACAGCGGATCGCGGGCTTCCTGTTTATCGGCACCCCAGCACGCGCGCTTGAAGAACGCCCACGCCCGGAATTTGGCGCGGTCGTCCGTCATTGGAACCCCTGAAATTAGGGGCTGACAACGCATCTGTATTAGTGTATTAAACTGCCATGACAGCAAGTGAGTCCAGCGAAGTTCCCGTATATCTGCGGTTGCGTGCAATGCTTGCCGCATCCATTCTTGAGGGCGATTACTGTGAGGGCGATCAGCTTCCCTCGGTGCGCGCCTTTGCCGCAAGCCACGGCGCAAATCCGCTGACCGTTGCCAAGGCGTATCAGGCGCTACAGGATGATGGCCATGTTTCGGTCAAGCGCGGCGTCGGCATGTTCGTGGCCGACGGCGCGATTGAGCGGCTCCGCGATCAAGAACGTGACACCTTTCTCACCAAAGTTTGGCCGCGTATGCGCGCGCATATTGAGCGGCTGGGGATTGATCCAGTTGCGCTCATCTCACGCGAAATCGCCTGAGATAGTGGCAATTCCTCTGTGCTAGCCTTATAGGCCCAGCATGGTTTTCAAACGTCTGTTCGGTATCGCCAAAGAAACCCCACCCTGCGTGTGGAATGCGCCTGCGGGCCAGCGGATTTATGCGGTTGGCGATATTCATGGCCGCCGCGATTTGCTTGATAATTTGCTCAGCCTGATTGACGCTGATGATGAAGCACGCGGGCCAGCGCAGACGCAGCTTATTTTTCTTGGTGACCTGATTGACCGGGGGAATGACTCGCGCGGGGTGGTTGAGCGATTGATCCAGTTGCAAAAGGCGAGCGGCAATGTCCGCCTGCTAACCGGCAATCATGAAGAATTGCTGATACGTGTGTATGACGGTGATAAGCGCGCCACCAGCCTGTTCCACCGTGTGGGTGGGCGCGAGACCATGCTAAGCTACGGCATGAGCGAAGCCGATTATGATGCAGTTGATCTGAGCGAACTTGCCGAACTCATCCCAAACCATGTACCCAAGGCGCATATCGATTTTCTGACAGGCTTTGATGATTGGATCGAGGCGGGCGATTATTTGTTCGTCCATGCCGGCATCCGCCCAGGCCTTGCGATTGAGGAGCAGGAAACGAGCGACCTGCGCTGGATTCGTCGCGACTTTACCGAACATAGAGGTGCGTTTAGCCACATGGTGATCCACGGCCACACCATTACCGAAGGCGTTGATGAACAGCCGAACCGCATCGGGATTGATACAGGCGCATTCGCCACGGGTAAGCTTACGGCAATCGGGCTTGAAGGGAGTGAACGCTGGTTCCTCTCGACCTGATCAGGCCGCCATTTCCTCCGCACTCAGCGCATACAGCCCAGCCGCCCCAGCACACGCCGACGCCGCCAGACCCAGCGCCTCTGGCACGATATGCGCGATATAATAGCCCGCGACGGCAACCTTGGCCTTGTAGAATGCAGTGTCATGCGCCGCCGCGATCCGCATTTGCCGCTCAAGCAACCAGCCGCAGACTGCAACCGACACCATCGTCAGGAACGGCGTACTCCCTGCTAGGCGATCATCAATGTTGGCCGTGATCATATGCGCGCCTGTGCGCTCAACCGCAGTGATCAGCGTGATCAGCCCATCATCACGCGCCTCTGCTTTCATGTCGGCAATAAGCGCGGCAAGCCCCGCCCCGCCATCTCCAGTCAGCTTGCGTCCGACGAGATCGGCGGCCTGAATGCCGTTGGTGCCTTCATAAATCGGGGCGATGCGGATATCGCGGTAATGCTGGGCCGCGCCTGTTTCCTCGACAAAACCCATACCGCCGTGGACTTGCACGCCAAGGCTCGCGATCTCACACCCAGCGTCTGATCCGTAAGATTTGGCAAGCGGCGTGAGGATATCAAGCCGCACCTTTGCACCCTCAATGCCCAAATGCGCGCGATCAACCTGACCTGCCGCATAATAAAGCAGCGCCCGCGCGGCTTGGGTCAGCGCCTTCATCCGCATCAATGTTCGCCGGACATCGGGATGCTCAATAATCGCCACCGGGGTCGCCGTTTCAGCACCAGCACGCGCCGATTGGATACGCTGCGTCGCATAAGTAATCGCGGTCTGCGTCGCGCGTTCGCCAATTTCAACCCCCTGCAAACCGACATTCAAACGTGCATTGTTCATCATCGTGAACATCGCGCGCATCCCGCCCATTTCAGGGCCGATCAAATGCCCCGTGCAGCCATCCTCATCGCCAAAGGCAAGCACACAAGTCGGCGAGGCGTGAATCCCAAGCTTATGCTCAATCGACACACAGCGGACGTCATTGCGGCTGCCATCGGGGCGGATTTTGGGCACGAGGAAGAGCGAGATACCCTTCGTCCCTGCGGGTGCGCCGGGGGTACGCGCCAAGACGAGGTGGATGATATTGTCAGCCAGATCATGTTCACCAAAGGTGATGTAAATCTTGGTGCCCTTGATCAGGTAACTGCCGTCAGCCTGAGGCGTCGCGGTCGTGCGTAGCGCGCCAACATCTGACCCTGCTTGCGGCTCAGTCAGGTTCATCGTGCCCGTCCACTCTCCGGTCACAAGTTTGGGCAGATAATAGTCGCGCTGTTCATCGCTCCCATGCTGCGTAATCGCCTCAATCGCGCCGACCGTGAGCATCGGGCAGAGCGTGAATGCCATATTCGCAGTACCGAGATCCTCAAGCACCACCGTTGCGAGAGCAAAGGGCAACCCCTGCCCGCCGAACGCTTCTGGCCCATCAAGCGATCCCCAGCCGCCATCGACATAAGCCTTGTAAGCCTCGCGGAATCTCGGCGGCATCGTGACCGCGCCGTCTTTCCACTGCGCGCCGTGCTGATCACCCACCCAATTGAGTGGCCCCCATTCGCCGTGCGCGAAACTCCCCGCACCCTCAAGGATCGCATCAACCATATCGGGTGAGGCAGCGGCGAAGCGTTCAGTTGCGGCGAGTTCATCAATCCGCGTCACGGTTTCAAGAACGAAGCGTTGTTCGGCAATCGGGGGGGTGTAAGTCATGCGTAATACTCAGGTTGGCAGGATCAATTCAGCACCGCTATAGCGGCGACCATGCCAAGCGCAAAACCGAGTTTTCACACCCGCATCTGCCCCTACGGCGGAGAAGCGATTGCCGAGGCCGCGGCGCTGATCAAGGCGGGCGGAGTCGTGGCGGTGCCAACCGAAACAGTTTACGGGCTCGCGGGCGATGCAACCAACGGCGTGTCGGTTGCCGCGATTTACGCCGCCAAAGGCCGCCCGAGTTTCAATCCGTTGATTGTCCATGTCCCTGATCTTGCAGCGGCTGAAGCGATCGCGGTTTTCGGTGACGCGGCGCGGGCATTGGCAGCGGCACATTGGCCGGGGCCGCTCACCCTCGTTCTGCCGCTGCGCGCCGACAGCGGGATTGCGAGCCTCGTCACAGCAGGCCTAACAACCATTGCAATCCGTGTACCCGCGCATCCAGCGATGCAGGCGCTGCTCACATCGTGCGGACGCCCGCTTGCAGCACCAAGCGCGAATGCCAGCGGCAGCATAAGCCCGACCCGCGCCGCGCATGTCGCATCGAGCCTAAATGGTCGTATCCCGATGATTATTGACGCAGGCGCCTGTGCGGTCGGCCTTGAATCGACCATCATTGCGGTTGGTGGAAACGGCGCGCTCCGCCTCCTCCGCCCTGGCCCGATTGACGTTGGGCTTTCGCTTGAAAGCAGCGGCAGCATCGAAGCCCCCGGCCAACTCGCCAGCCATTATGCGCCGACGAAACCGCTGCGGCTAAATGCAGTCGCGGCGGAAGATGACGAATGGCTTATTGGCTTTGGCGATGTGCTCGGCGATGCCACCCTATCGCCAAGCGGAAACCTAATTGAAGCCGCCGCCAACCTATTTGACTTACTCCATCAGGCCGATGCTTCTGAACGCGCAAAAATCGCGGTTGCGCCAATAACAGACGAAGGATTGGGTTTGGCGATCAATGACCGGCTAAAGCGAGCGGCAGCCTAATACCAAACCCGTTCGGGCTGAGCCTGTCGAAGCCCTCCCTTTCTTGTCCAGCTTGAGGAAGAAGGGAACCCTTCGACAAGCTCAGGGCGAACGGGTTATGTAAGTTACTTCCTAACCCTTCAACCGCTCGGCAAAGCCTTTGCGCAGTTTCGCGAGCTTGGGTGGAATCACCGCGAGGCAGTAACCGTTCGACTGGCCCTCGCCGTCCCAATAGCGCTGATGATAATCTTCGGCGGGATACCAGATGGCCATTTGTTCAATCGTTGTCACAATCGGTTTTGACTGATCGGCCTGCGCCCGTTCAATCCCGGCGCGCGCCTCGGCCTCTTCGGCCTCGTCCTCAACAAACAAGGCCGAGCGGTACTGCGTGCCAACATCATTGCCCTGCCGATTAAGCTGCGTCGCATCATGCGTCGCAAAATGAATGTCGAGGATGTCGGCGTAGCTGATGAGCGCAGGATCATAAGTCACCCGGATCGCCTCGGCATGGCCAGTATTGCCGCTGCACACTTGCTTATATGTTGGGTTGACGACGCTGCCGCCGATATAGCCGCTCTCAACCGCGATCACCCCGGTCAAGCTCTGAAACACCGCCTCAACACACCAGAAACAGCCGCCAGCGATGATGCAAGATGATGAGGTAGTCATTGGGATCGCGGCCTTTCAGATGAGATTGGTTCAAAGGATATAGGGGGCGAAAGCGACAGTACAACCTGCCTCTTTAACCGTCGCCCCGCACTTGATGCGGGGCCTGAGTTCACAAACGAAGTGCAACACCTATTACAGGTGTTGCCATGTCAAGATA
>JBBTEI010000128.1:0-16470 GCA_038042405.1 Pseudomonadota bacterium | reverse complement strand
CGCACGGGCGAGTGCTTCGGGCTGCAACACTGACGCGATGACTGACAGCGCAGCATCATCCGCTACGCCCGTTTCACCAATCGCGACAAGCTGTTCGCCCATATCCGCTATCTCACTCCTTGGACAATTTTGCACCACTTATGCCGCTTGAAAAGCGACGCGTCCAGCATCGCAGGCCGCAATGCCCCTTATCGATAAAAAACATATCCAAATTATCTCCAAATCCGTTTTTAGTGTTTCAAAACGAAACGGACTTTCCGTTACAATTGTATGAAACCGACGAATTCTGGGCAGGCATTGCGGAATTATCGATTTCCTCACTAACACTGATCGATTAATTGATGGTTGTATCAATGATTTTACAGTCATACTCAACATGATGTCAGGAGGCTACAATCCTGATTGGGAAGTGACTGGCACCGCCTGCGCGATTTGGAGTGATGCCCGTCTAATTATAGATGGTACTATAGCGTAATAAACGGAAAGTTCTTGCTTTCTACACTCGGTCAACTGCGCTTGATCGATCCGTTACACTTGACTCAAAAGGTGGAAAAAATGAAATCTACATCGTTAAAATTTGCGGGATTGCTTACGACCGCTCTGGTCGCTCCAGCCCTACTCGCCTCGGCTGCAACCGCTAAAGATAGCACTGCACGCGAAACCGAGCTCAGCGTCACCAACAATCGCGTTCAGACGCCTCTTGCCGCAGCCATGTTTGCCAAGCTTAACACCGGCGAACTCGCCCGTATCGCGACCAGTGATACCGATCGTTTGCTGCTGTGGCATAGCATCATGCTTGACAGCAACGCGCTTGACCACACACCCGGCCCGCTTCCTGGAACCCAGCAAGGGCCAGTGCGGAACGCGCGTGCTTTTGGGATGACACAGCTTGCGGTCTTTGACGCGGTCAATGCGTTCAAGAGAAAATTCAATGCCTATAACAACATTGGTGGCGCAGCTACTGGTGCATCAGTCGGTGCGGCAATTGCCTATTCGGCACATGATGTTCTGGTGTTCCTCTATCCAAACCAGAAGACACGCTTGGATCAGCTTCTTGTTGCAGACATCAGCGTCCTTTCAAACAACGGCGCAAGTCCAACCGCAATCGCTGGTGGCCGCACAATTGGTCAAGCTTCAGCAGCAGCCATGATCCTTCGCCGCACTAATGACGGTTCGGCACATAGCGAACCAACCTTCGGTGGCGGCGGTCTTGTTGCCAACAACTCGAGTGTGGCATACCAATATCCCGGCCAATCGGGTCTTACTGTCAATGGTGGCCAGACGGCTGCACCCGCATGGTCGCCAGATCCTGTCGGCGTCGATTCGGCGGGCAACCAGCGCCGCGTCGCACTCGGTGGTCGGTGGGGCAATGTCCGTCCCTTCGTTTTGACACGCGGTGACCAGTTCCGTTTGCCACCACCTCCAGCGCCAAACACGGCGGCATTCCGCACAGCGTTTGACGAAGTCCGTTTCGACGGTGCCTCGGCTGATACGCCCGGAAGCACCACAACCCCTGCCAAACTTTTCATCGGCAACTTCTGGGGTTATGATGGCGCACCGTTGCTCGGCACACCACCACGGCTTTATAATCAAATCGCCGTCAAGATTGCCAATGATCAAGGCCTTACAAAGGTTGAAAATTATGCACGTTACCTCGCCCTCATCAACTCGGCGATGGGCGATGCCGGCGTCGGCGCATGGGACAGCAAGTATTTTTACAACTACTGGCGTCCTGTAACCGGTGTTCGTCGTGCCGCTGAAGACGGTGATACAGCAACGGATGCCGTTGCAGGTTGGAAACCGGTTGGTGCCTCGGTCATCAACTCGGATCACCCTGAACTGTTCACCCCGCCGTTCCCTGCCTATCCATCAGGCCATGCGACCTTCGGCGGTGCTCTGTTCCAGGTGATGCGTTCGTTCTTCCCGAACAACACGCGCTTCACCTTCACTTCGGACGAATATAATGGCCTTGGGTTAGACCCTAATGGCACGCCACGTCCGCTTGTGCCTGTGCGTTATCGCTCGCTTCAGGAAGCACAGGACGAAAATGGCCAGAGCCGCATCTTCAACGGTGTTCACTGGCAATATGACAATACTGGCGGTCAATCGATGGGCGTGAAAATTGGTAACTTCACAGTCGCCAATGCACTCACAAAGCGTTGATAGGCTAACCATGATTTGGGCATGATCCAAATTGCAAATCGGGCTGTGTCGGGTAACCGGCGCAGCCCCTTTTGGCAGTGAATATTCAGGAGTTTAATAATGAAAACCTTCGCATTGCTCACTTCGATTCTGGCACTGGCCTCGGCTTGTACTGGCGGTATCGATACCGCCGCAGTTGCGAAAACAGCCGATACCAATGCCGGGCAGACCGTCGATCTTGATACCAATATCGTGTTTGATAAAACCGATGGCGTTCTCAAATATCGCTCGCCCTTTGATCCGGCGACAACGATCAAACTCAATGCGATCGTGGTTCAGGCAAAGGATAGCATCACCAAATTTGATAATGAGGTTGCCGGCATCCGCGCTTCGGTTGGCGCTGCCGCTGCCGGGCAGGCAGATCCGCGCATGAAGGCACAGGCAGGCCTCGAACGCCTTGAATCGCTCCATGCTCCAGTGGTCAAGGCAAAGGCTGAAATGGCCGTCGCGCGTAAGGAACTTATCGCCAGCAAACGCTATTTCAATAATATCGTCTTATCAGGTATGGAAGAATTTATAAATCGTGTTGATGAAGAGTTAAACGAAGAAATCAAGAATGTTTCGGGCAAATTGAAGCCCAACTGATGCCCGCGAAGAGGGGGCACGCGCCCCCTCCGATGGTCTGCTTCGGGCGCTAAAGCCCCTTATCCACTGCGTCCTGCACGCTCTTGTAAAACGCTTCGCGCGCTTTGCCGACGCCTTCGGGATCGGTCGCGGTTGGCCAGTTGCCGTTGCTCGCAATCACGAGCTTGCGCTTGGGATCAATGAATATCCCCTGCCCGAAAATGCCTTGGGCGGCGAAACTGCCATCGTCATTCGTCCACCACTGATAGCCGTAACCGCGCCCCGGTTGGGCAATATCGGCTTGCTTGGTCGTGGCGTTTGCAAGCCAATCGTCGGGCAGCACAGGCTTGCCGCCCGCCATTCCGCCGCCAAGGATAAACTGGCCAAAGCGCGCATAATCGCGCAGGCTCGCCGATACGCAGCAGCCGCTGATTTCATGCCCCGTACTGCCAAGCATCCACACCCCGTCCTGCTCCATCCCGAACGGTTTCCACACCTTCTCCGACAGATAGGCCGAAAGCGTCTTCTTGGTCGCGCTGGAAACCAGCACCCCGATCAAATTGGTCTCGCCCGTTTTGTACACCCATTTGCTTCCCGCTGGGGCTTCACGCGGCAGCTTGCGCATATAACTGATCGTCACATCAACGCCAGGCTCGGCCTTGTGCAAGTTGAACAGCGCGACATCCGATTTGGGATCGGTATAATCCTCATTCCATTTAACGCCTGACGTCATCGTCAGCAATTGGCGCACGCTGACATCATCATAGGCCGAGCCTTTGAGATCGGGCATATACACCGTCACCTTGTCATCAAGACTCTTGATATATCCGTCGCGCACTGCCGCGCCGACCATCGTCGAGGTCAGCGATTTCGCCACCGAAAAACTCGTCCAGCGGCCCTCCTTGCTATAATCAAGCGCGTATTTTTCGAGGCGGATTTTACCGTCCTGAATGATGATCAGCCCGGCATTGCGCTGCGCCTTCATATACGCGTCAACATCATCGCTCAACTTGATCGCAGCACCCTGCGGCAGCGGGTACACTGCATCGCCCTTCGCGATGTCATTCACCTTGACGAGTTTTTCCATCGCACGAAAGGCGCTGTCGCGCTGATCAACTGTCCAGAAAAGCACATTCTGATCCTTTGGCAAATTGGTATAAAGTTTGACTGTATCGCAGCCGCTCAGCGCCAGCAGGCTCGCCGCCGCCGTGATAAATATTCCTCGTCTCATCATCCCCGTCCCCCCTATTGTTTAATCAGCGTCACCTGCGCCACATCGATTCCGCCGCCGCGAAACCCGCCTTCACAGTACATCAGATAATAACGCCACAATTTGATAAAGCGTTCGTCAAATCCACTGGGCAGCTTACCCGCCTCAACCGCTGCGTCAAACCGTTCGCGCCAGTTTTTCAGCGTTTCAGCATAGTCGATCCCGAAATGCTGCGGCGCAGCCCATATCAGTCCCCGCGCCTCGGCAAGCGCGCGGAACCGGCTTTCCGAAAGCAGCATCCCGCCGGGAAACACATAGGTCTGGATGAAATCGGCGCTCGCGGCATAGCGTTCAAAAATATCATCGGCGATCATGATGAACTGGATCGCCGCGCGCCCGCCCGGTTTCAGGCTGCGCGCAACAACATCAAGATAGGCCGGCCAATACGCTTGGCCAACCGCCTCAACCATTTCGATGCTCGCAATCGCATCATAACGTCCACCCGCATCACGGTAATCACAAAGCTGATATGCGGGCCTGTTCGCCATCCCCGTCGCCGCCGCTTCGGCATGAAACTTCTGGCTCGGTGAAAGCGTGATCGCGGTAACATTATGCCCTTTTTCCGCGCACAGCCTGGCAAAATGCCCCCATCCGCAGCCGATTTCGAGAATGTCCGCACCCGGCTTCAAATCAAGCCGCGCCATCAGTGCCGCCATCTTGCGCTGCTGCGCCATCTCAAGCGTATCGCCGTCTTCAAAGCGCGCGCTTGAATAACTCATCGTCGGATCAAGCCAGCACTGGTAAAAATCATTGCCCAGATCATAATGCGCCATGATGTTGCGCTTGGCACCCTTGCTATCGTTGCGGCGCAGCGCATGGGCGGCGCGCTTGATCAATCGCGAAAAGCCCGATGCGCGCGCGCTGCTGCCAAGGCTCACGCGGTTGCGCATGAACAGATCAAACAGCGGCACCGGATCGGGGCTATCCCACTCGCCCGCCTCCCACGCCTGATACCAGCCGACCGAGCCCGATTGACCAAGCCTGATCAGCGCGCGCCAGCTATTGAGGTTGACATGAACCAGCGGGCCATTCGCCCGCCCACCCAGCACACGGAACGTCCCGTCGGGCAAAATCGCCTCAAGCGCACCGGCCTCGATCCCTGCATCAATCCGGTCAAGTATCCGGTGGAATATCCGTGAGACTGCCCGCGCGACCAGCCCACGCCGCGCGCTGAGCATATGATATCCACGATTGGGGGAAGGACTATTCATAACCGGCCTCACCTTTGCCGCACCGCACGCGTGCGCGCAACACGTCAAGCGTCGCGCATCGCTTTTTGCGCCGAAAGCGCACGTTCGCGTGCCTCACGGTGGCCGATGATCTTGGCCGGATAATCGCGCGGACGCTGGCCAAATTCATCGGGATCATGAATATAGGGATCGGAAAGCCTGGCAAGTTCGGGCACCCAACGGCGGATATAATCGCCCGCACCGAATTTTTCCGATTGTGAAAGCGGTGCCATAATCCGTGAGAATAGCGGCGCATCAACCCCCGTCCCCGCCACCCACTGCCAGTTTGACGCGTTGGCCGCTTGATCCGCATCGCACAGCGTATCCCAGAACCACCGCTCGCCGCGCCGCCAATCAATCAGCAGGTGCTTGATCAGGAAAGACGCCGCGATCATCCGCACCCGGTTATGCATGAAGCCCGTCGCCCAAAGCTCGCGCATCCCCGCATCAACAATCGGATAGCCTGTCCGCCCCTTGCTCCATGCGGCGAAGTCAGCGTCAGCGTCGGCCCCATCACGCCACGCCAGCGCATCAAATTGCACGCGGCCATTTTGCGTTGGATAATCGGGGAATTGATCGATCAAGTTCGTCGCATAGTCGCGCCAGCCAACCTCGCGCAGGAATGGTTCAGCCTTTGCCCCCGCCGTTTTTGAGGCGTGATGCCAGAGTGTCGGCGGAGAGATTTCGCCGAAATGCAAATGCGGAGACAGGCGCGAAATCGCGGGTTCGGTCGGCAGGTTGCGGCCCGCATCATAGCCCGTGATTTTTGGCAGGAATGCCCGGAACGCCTCGCGCGCGCCCTCTTCGCCCGGCGTCCAATCAGCAAAGCCGCCCGCCCAATCGGGCTTGGTCGGCAGCAAGCTCCAGCTATCAAGCGCATCGCTTTCGGGCCAGTGCGCGGGTGCCTCAATCACCTCAGGCGCAGGCAAAGGCTTGCGCGGCGGCATTTGCGCGACAAGCGCGCGCCACCACGGGGTAAACACTTTATACCGCCCGCCGCCGCCCGTCAGGATCGCTTCAGGCGGGGCAAGCTGATTGCCGTCATGGAGCATTAGATCAACTTCAGTCGCCAGCTCACTTTCAAGGCGCTGCCACCACGGCTCAAAATGGCGCAGCGCGTGAAGGCGCGTCGCCCCGCTTTCTTGAGCCAATCCGCTGAGCACCGAAAGCGCATCGCCGCGCCGCAGGATCAACCGGCTGCCAAGCGCGCGCAGGCTCGCGTCAAGTGCGCTCAAGCTGTGATGCAGCCACCACCGCGAAGCCGCTCCCATTTTGCGATCACCAGGGCTTTGATCATCAAGAATATAGACCGGAATAACCGCACCCCCGGCAACCGCAGCGATAAGCGCAGGATGATCAGCAAGGCGAAGATCTTGGCGGAACCAGAGGAGTGTTGTCATACCCGCCGCTATGTCGCAGTGGCGCTACCGCCGCAACCCGGCCAAAAATCTGGCCCAACGCTTGGCCCACTTGCCAAAAATCCTTGGCTCAAAGGCTTTGAATGCCACCGCTTTGCTAATGTCCGAACGGTTGGGATAGGCGACGATCAGCCCGCTCAGGCTGAACAGCGTCGCCTTGCCAACAATCATCTGCGCCCACGGAAGCAGCAGATCACCCGCATGGCGACCAACGACAGTCGCGCCGACAACCTTGCTGCCAACGCGGACGATTTTGAGGAATCCCTCGCTTTCGCCCTCGGCAATCGCGCGGTCATTGTGGCTGAAATTCTCGCGCGTGCTTGTCACCTTATCGCCGAATTTTTCGCGCGCGGCGGCTTCGGTCAGGCCAATATGCGCGAGTTCGGGATCGGAGTATGTCACCCACGGCAGCGCCTTGAAATCGGCCTTGCTTGGCAATCCCAACGCGATGTTGGCGACGACGATTGAACCATCATAGCCTGACGAGTGCGTAAAGCGCGGCCCTTCGCGGCAATCTCCAATCGCATAGATGCGCTTGTTTGTTGTCCGCCTGCGCGCGTCAACAATGATCCCGTCACGCCCGACCTTGACGCCTGCGGCCTCCAATCCGATCCCTTCGGTATTGGGCACCCGTCCGATCGAAACGAGCAAATGGCTCGCCTTGATCGTTTCACCCCCACTCAGCGTCAGCACGATGTCATCGCCCTCACACGCGACGGCAGTCACTTCGGTTCGCGGCCTGATTACCACGCCTTCACGTTCAAGCGCCGCCATCACAAGCGCGGCTGCATCGGCATCATCGCGCGGGAATGGCCGCATCTGCTCGATCACCGTCACTTGCGCGCCAAGCCGCCGGAATGACTGCGCCATTTCCATACCGATCGGGCCGCCGCCCATAATCGCAAGGTGGCGCGGCAGTTCATCAATATCGAAAATTGTTTCGTTGGTTAGATAGTCCACATCATCAAGCCCAGGAATATCGGGCTTGCGCGGGCGCGAACCGGTGGCAATCACAATCCGTTTCGCCTTCAATTGCCGCCCGCCAACTTGAACCGTGCGGTCATCAACCAGAATGCCGCGATCACGGATCACCTCAACGCCCAGGCTTTCAAACCGTTCCTGCGAATCCACCGGCGCAATCGTCGCAATCGCATGGCGGATATGATCGCGCACGCCGATCCAATCAATCTCGGCCTTGCCAGGCGTAATCCCCAGCCGCAGCCCCCGGTTAGCCTCATGCGCGCGCCCCGCCGCCGAAATCAGCGCCTTTGAAGGCACGCAGCCCGTATTGAGGCAATCGCCGCCCATCGGCCCTTCCTCGATCAGCGCGACCTTTAGGCCGAGCATGGCCGGCCCACCCGCAGCCGTCAGCCCGGCAGAACCGGCACCGATAACAACCAAGTCGTAAATATCGTTCATATCATTTCCTGCATTCCAAAGCCCGGTTTTATCCGCTTCTTGTGGCCACCTGCAACAGCCTTCGCAAGTCGATTGATCGCCGAACCGCGCAAATCGTAACGCGAATCTGGTTGCAGGATAATGCACACTTCAACAGACAAATGGCATATTATGTGTCATAATTATTGCAGCGCATCGGAATTCCTATAAGATAGCAAGCAATATGGTGCAAAATTTGTTGAATCAACAGGACAGTTTATTGTTATGCCAAAGCTAATGAAAGATGCATCAAGCGACGGCAGACGCCGCCGGTCTGAACAAAGCCGGGCAAAAATTGTCGATTCGATGCTTTTGCTGGTGAAGGAAGGCATCGTCGAGCCGACCGCTGAAGAGGTCGCCATGCGCGCGCAAATTGGCCTGCGTAGCGTTTTCCGCCATTTTTCGGATATGGAAACGCTCCGCCGCGAAATGGTCGGGCAGCTTGCTACCCAATATGCCAAATGGCTTACGCCTTTTGTGTCGGTCGGCTGGCGTAACCAGCTTGATGAATTACTCGTGCGCCGAACCACAGCCTATGACGAGATTTATCCCTTTAAGCGCGCGGCTGACGCATACCGCCATCGCTCGCCCTCGATTGCCGAAGAATATGACCGCGTATTGACCATCATGCGGATGCGGTTGCGCTCAAGCTTGCCGCCCAGTCTGGCTGATGACGAAACCATGTTTGAAGCCGTTGACGGCTTGCTCAGCTATGAATTCTGGCAGCGGCTGCGCAGCGATCAGAAATTATCAACCGAAGCGGCCCGCAATGTAGTCGAGATGTTGTTGCGCACCATGCTGCTCGCTGCCAATGTTCCGGCTGACGAAATTGCCGGATAACGACGCATGAATAATCTGAAAAGCTTGAAAGCGTGCGCGGCGCGCCTTGCCGTGATCGCACTTTTGGCCGCCGCGCCCCCCGCCTTGGCACAGCTTTCCCCCAAAGAAACCCGCATGGCAGGCGTAGTCGACGCTGAATTTGAACGATCGGTCGCGCTGCTTGCCAAAATGGTCGATCAAAATAGCGGCACGATGAACTTCGCCGGGGTTGAAGCGATTGCCGCAATGATGCGCGCCGAGCTTGAGCCGCTCGGGTTTACCCTGGTGTGGAAACCGATGGCCGCCGCCAACCGCGCGGGGCATCTGATCGCAACGCATCAAGGAAAACCCGGCGGCAAGCGGCTGCTGCTGATTGGCCATCTCGATACGGTCTTTGAAAAAGATTCGCCGTTCCAGAAATTCGTCCGCAATGGTGAAGAAGCCGAAGGGCCGGGCGCAGGCGATGATAAGGGTGGCCTGGTCGTCATGGTATCTGCACTGCGCGCGATGAAGGCGGCGGGTACGCTCAAAGCGGCTAATATCGAAATTGTCATGACCGGCGATGAAGAGGATTCGGGCGATCCAATCGCAATCGCGCGGGCTGATCTGGTCGCTGCGGGCAAACGCGCCGATGTTGCGCTCGATTTTGAAGGGCTGGTCACCGATGCCGGGCGCGATATGGGATCAATCGCGCGCCGTTCGTCAAACAGTTGGACGCTCACCGCGACTGGTAAAACCGGCCATTCCTCGCTGATCTTCGGCAGCGAATACGGCGACGGCGCGATCAATGAGATCGTCCGCATCCTCGCGCGCTTCCGCTCCGAACTCCCCGAAACCAACCTGACCTTCAACACCGGGTTGATCGCGGGCGGCACGATTGCAATGCTTGATCCGCAAAGCATCCGCGCAAATGCCAATGGCAAAAGCAATATCATCCCCGGCACCGCCATCGCGCGCGGCGATTTCCGCACACTCTCTGATGAGCAGACCAAGCGGGTGCGCGCCAGGATGGAAGCCATCGTCGCCGCACACGCCCCCGCCACCTCGGCAACAATCAGCTTTGATCCCGGCGGTTATCCCGCGATGGCCCCAACCGATGGCAATCGCGCACTGCTTGCCCGCTTGAACCGCATCAACGCGGATCTCGGCCTGCCCGAAATGGCCGCGCTTGATCCTCTCAAGCGCGGCGCAGGCGATATTTCGTTCGTCGCAGGCGATGTTGACGGGCTCGTCGGGCTTGGCACCGCGAGCCGGGGCGATCATGCGCCGGGCGAAACCGTAAACCTCGCCAGCATCCGCCGTCAGGCCAAGCGCGCTGCAATCCTGATGAGCCGTCTCGGCACCAATTGATCGGCGCTAAAACCGGGTTATCCGGGGTAGGGTCTGCCCCTTGCCCGTCATCAGTTCGGTCAGCGCCCACACACACGCATCGGCGCGGTCGGGCGATCGCCCCGGCCCTTCATAGCCGCCGCCCGCAATTAACCCGCACAGCTCGGCTTCCATTTCGGGAAAGCGTCCGCACAACATGATCTTGCCCGCCGCAAACCGCGCGGCAATCGGCGTTGCCCGCTCACTCTTGCCCAAAATCGCCTGCACCGCCTTGACGCGCAACGTCGCATCCGCACTGCGCAGCACCGCTTCGACCATCGCCCCGCCCTGATTGGTTTCGGCGATAATCAGGCCCGCGTTGTGCGCCTCGGCGGCGGCGGCCACCGCGCCCGCCCAGCCTTCGGGGCTGCGCGCGGTGACGCTATGATCGGCAAGAACATAGCCAATCCCCGTCCCGTCAATCCCGCACGCCACGATCCCGCATGTGCCATCACCCGAAGGCGGATCAACCCCGATCACGGTGCGGATCAGAAGAGGCCGATTGCCCGCCATCCGGCACCGCTCGATCAGGTCAACGCTCCACAGCGCGCCCGCAATATCGGGAAGCAATTCACCCTCAAGCTCTTGCCGGCCAAGCCGCGTGCCACCGTATAGCGCCTCGACCGTTTCGACAAAGGCTCCCGGCAAATGCGGGTTAGCCCGCGTTGCCCCGCGTGTCAGTTCACACCCGTCTGAGGCGATGATCGCGGATAACAGCGCGCCCTGCCTCGGCGTCGTCGTCACCAGCACGCGCGGGCATTCGCCAAGCCGCATCCCGAGTTGAAGCATATCCCAGGTCTCGGCCGGTTTTTCCCACTTGGCCAGTTCGTCGCACCAGGCAAAATGATGCTCGGGGCCGCGCAGCGCATCGGGCGAAGCGCCTGAATATAGCGTCGCCTCCGCTCCGTTCGTAAAGCGCAACAGCCGCCGCGAAGGGGCCCATAGCGTAACCATATCCCCGGCAATGTTGAGCAGCCCGCTCGGTCCCTCGATCATCACTCGCCGTGCCTCGTCAAGCGTCGCGGCGACCAGCGCAATCCGCACCGCACCGGGCTGTGCCACAATATCGGCAATCCACTGCGCACCCGCGCGGGTTTTGCCAAAGCCGCGCCCCGCCATGATCACCCACGTCCGCCAGTCTCCGGGCGGCGCGCGCTGCCCGTCATGCGCCCAGCTTGGCCAATCACCGTCATAAGCCTCGGCTTCGTCAACCCCCAGCGCACCAATCAGCGTCGCCCGTTCGCTCGGCGGCATCGTCTGGATATAGCGACTCAGATCGGCCCCGCGCACCCCCCTCGGCTCAGGCAGGAGGGCGGGCATTTTCAATCGCCTCGATTTTCTTGATAATGCTGCTCTGCACTTCGGCAAGGCTGCGTCGCCTGACAAAACGGCCAGGGCCGCGCTCGCCATCCCCCTTCACCGTCCAACGGTGCGCGCGGAGCACGTTGATCGCCTGCTCGACGCTCATCTTCGGGATCGGCCGGTCAGCATCAAATTCTACCGCATCAAGACTGTCATTGGCCGCCGCAACCAGCGCCATTTCAAGCCGGGCATAGCCCTGCGCCAGCGCAACCTCCCAGCGCGCCGCGAAATCGGGGCGCATCCGCCGCTGACGGTAAACCGTAAAGGTCGTAAAGCCGACTTCAGCCGCCGCCATCCGCACATTGCCGCTCGCCGCGAGCATGTCAAAAAACAACAGCTCGGCCTCGTCAGACCATTGCGCCCCGCCCGTCTTCACCTTCTGCGCGCGCGCCTTAACGCCGTACCGCACCCGAGACCCCGCCACCCCGCGCCGCCGCGCAAGCCGTGTTTTGCCATCCATAAAGGAAACTCCATACCCCGTCACAAGCCCCGTGCCAGCAACCGTTGAGTGAGCCTATGTTCTATATATGTTCCAACAAGTCAAGCGTTTTTTGCCTATTTGGTTTATTTTCCAACATGACCATGTGACTAATATATAGGTTTCTGGCTGATGTAATACCATTTAAAGGCATTGTTAGTATTACGACCATCAATCGTCCTATCATTGGCAATATCAGATCCGAGTGTAAGCAATACAGCCTGATGCGCTGGAGGTAAAATAATATCCGTGGTTGTTTCATTGCTATCTTAGATCAGTCTGCAAGAGTCTGACTCATAAATATTTGAACTGATGCCAGAGAATTGCGGCTCTGCATTTCATGAGCTGTATTGAGGCAAGGTAGAGCCATGCGAAAGTGCGCCCGATCACCCTGCGCCAACGCCTATAAGCAATTGAGACGGGCGCAATTTATCCGCCACATAGGGTTAACGCGTTTTAACGCCGCCTCTCCAATTGCCTAACGCGTTGTAAACCCTGTCTTTACGTGGTTCGTATAGAGGGGCTGTTCTATTATTGGCGCGTTCGTGGTTTTTGGCGGGCGGAGCAGCTAAGGAACGGTTTATGGCAGGCACATTAGGTCAAACAGTGCAGCACAGCGCAAAACCTGGGGTTTTGCTTGATCTTATCCATGCCGAGGGCTGTGGCGGGCATAGCTATTTGACCAGTGCGGATCTGGTTTCGGGCAAATTTGTCACACGCAATCTGGCCGATGTCGTCCATTTTCTCTGTGCGCTCCACGGCCGCCACCCCGGCGTAGTGGATTTGGCTGCCGTCCGCTCGGCCCATGATGGTGCGCGCTCATGGTTGATCGAAGCGGTTGACGGCTTCGCGGTCGAGCGGCTGGTGCTCACCAAGCTCACCGTCGCCGCCGGGCCAATGCCAAGCACACCAGGGCAGGCCGAAAGCGAGTCTGCAGTCGGTGGGCAGCGCCATGCGCTTGATATGCTCGCGCGCTCGGATCGCGATGGCTGTTCGCTTGGCGCAGCACTTGCCCTCGTGATGGATTGGTGGGCGGTGCGTGCGGTGCTTGACCGGGCGGCCAAGCGCTGGAGCGTTGAAATTCCGGCGTGCAGCCTGCCTAGCCTGCAGGCGTGCCAGAATGTTGCCACGCGGATTGCGAATGCCCCCGCGATTGAGCGTGCGATGGTCTTTGGCGCGCAGCAGATCCTCAACCAGCACCGGGGGTTGGTTGACTTGCTTGAGGCGCGGCACATGGCGCGCGGGGAATATTGAGTTTTTAAGGGGCTTGCGCCCGCTCCAAAGCCTGCTTATCGCTTAGCTTGACGTTCACGTTAAGGACAAGCAGACGATGCGCTTTACCGGCACCAAAGATTATGTAGCCACCGATGATCTCAAGGTTGCGGTCAACGCGGCGATGACGCTGCGCCGCCCGCTCCTCATCAAGGGCGAACCCGGCACGGGCAAGACCGTCCTCGCGCAGGAAATCGCGACCGCGATGGGTGCGCCGCTGATCGAATGGAATGTGAAGAGCACCACCAAGGCACATCAGGGCCTATACGAATATGACGCGGTTGCGCGCTTGCGCGATGGTCAGCTTGGCGATGAACGCGTCCATGACATTCGCAACTATATCCGCAAGGGCAAGCTGTGGGAGGCCTTTACGAGCGCTGAACTGCCCGTTCTCCTGATCGACGAAATCGACAAGGCCGATATCGAATTTCCCAACGATCTTCTTCAAGAACTCGACCGGATGAGCTTCGACGTTTACGAAACCCGCGAAACGATCAAGGCGGCCGAGCGGCCCATCGTTATCATCACCTCAAACAACGAAAAAGAACTGCCCGACGCGTTCCTGCGCCGCTGTTTCTTCCACTACATCAAATTCCCCGACAGAAATACAATGCAAGCGATTGTCGATGTCCATTTCCCCGGCATCCAGAAAATCCTCGTCAGCAAGGCAATGGACGTGTTCTACGAAGTTCGCGACGTGCCCGGCCTCAAGAAAAAACCCTCGACGAGCGAACTGCTCGACTGGCTCAAACTACTCCTCGCCGAGGATATGCCGCTCGATGTGCTCCAAAACCGCGATCCGACCAAGGCGATCCCGCCACTCCACGGCGCGCTGCTCAAGAATGAGCAGGATGTGATGCTGTTTGAACGGCTGGCGTTTATGGCGCGGCGGCAGGGGTAGTGGCGTTCCTATCTCGCATTTTCGGCAGCCGCCAAATTCGGGATTGCGAGAAAGCGCTCGGCCTCCTCGGGCCATACTTTACCGAAGTTTCAGTTTTCCCGATACTTGAAGCGCGAATTCTGGCTTTATTGAGGAAGCACCCGCAGCAAGTTGAACAGAAGATGTTGATCGAAGGACATTCCGCTCGGCAAGTAGTGTTGCAGTTGCTTGGCGGAATTGCTTATGGAGAATGCGAGTCTGGTCAAAACCACACTTATCGTGGCACGCTATCAATGGCAGGTCGAGAATATCGACAAGCTGTCGGAATCGTTCACCAGCGATTGATAGAGATGGGCGCGCTTGATCCAGAAGAAGCCGCAGCAATCCGTGACGATTTGGCCCAAGCAATTAAGGAAGCCGGCTGATGTTCTTCAACTTCCTCGACGAACTCCGCACCGCTGGCATCGCGGCCAGCATGAAGGAGCATCTCATCCTGCTTGAGGCGCTTGATAAGGATGTGATTGAGCGCAATCCGGAGGAATTCTACTACCTCAGCCGCGCGATTTTTGTGAAGGACGAGGGGCTGCTTGACCGCTTTGATCAGGTGTTTGCCAAAGTCTTCAAGGGCATCATCACCCAGTACGGCGAACAAAATCCAGAAATTCCCGCTGACTGGCTCAAGGCGGTGGCTGAAAAATTCCTGACGCCTGAAGAGATGGAAGCGATCAAGGCGCTTGGCTCTTGGGACGAGATTATGGAGACGCTCAAAAAGCGCCTCGAAGAGCAGCAGAAACGCCATGAGGGCGGCAATAAATGGGTCGGCACTGGCGGCACGTCGCCTTACGGCAATTCAGGCTATAACCCCGAAGGCGTCCGGATCGGCGGCGAGAGCAAGCATGGCCGCGCGCTCAAGGTGTGGGACAAGCGCGAGTTTAAGAACCTCGATTCGACCAAGGAACTCGGCACGCGCAACATCAAGATTGCGCTGCGCCGCCTACGCAAATTCGCGCGTGAAGGCGCGCTTGATGAGCTTGATATCGACGGCACTGTGCGCGGTACCGCCAAGCAAGGCTGGCTCGATATCCATATGCGTGCCGAACGGCGCAACGCGGTCAAGCTGCTGCTGTTCCTCGATGTCGGCGGCTCGATGGACCCGCATATCAAGCTGTGCGAGGAATTGTTCAGCGCGGCGACAACCGAGTTCAAGAATCTCGAATTTTTCTATTTCCACAACTGTCCCTATGAAGGGTTGTGGAAGGACAATAAGCGCCGCTTTTCCGAACGCACCCCGACATGGGATGTGCTCCACAAATATGGCCATGATTACAAGATCATCTTCGTTGGTGACGCTGCGATGAGCCCCTATGAAATCAGCCATCCCGGTGGCTCAGTTGAACATTTCAACGAGGAATCGGGCACAGTCTGGATGCAGCGGCTCACCAACACCTACCCGGCGGCGGCGTGGCTTAATCCGGTGCCCAAGGAGCATTGGGGTTATTCACAGTCAACCAAACTGCTCAAGGATTTGATGAACGACCGGATGTATCCGCTGACGCTCGCCGGGCTTGATGACGCGATGCGCGCGCTAACACGCAAGAATTAGCGCTTCTGGTCAAGCTCAGCATTCAATCGCAAGCTTGCCCACCAGAAGAAAAATGCCGGGATCAGCCCAAGCCAAGCCGCGCCGTATAGCACCCAACGTACACTTTCGGGGCCAGCTATTGGCTTGGCAACATCTGACAATATCCCAAAAAAGAGCGGCCCAAGCCCAAGCCCAATCAGATTTTGCGCAAACAGCATTGATGTGCTTGCCACCGCGCGGACTTGTGGCCGCACTAAGCCTTGCGCGCTTGAATAGGTCGGCCCGAGATAGAGCGAATTGAGTACATAAGGCAAAAACAGCGTTGCAAGCGCAACTGTCCAGTTTCCGGCTGAAAAGCCAGAAACTGGATCGGCGTTGCAATCAACATTCCGATCGCGGGCGCTGTCAAAACGTGGCAGCGGTTAATACGGCCATCAGGCCAAGCCAAAGCCCGGTTTCTCCCGGCGTTAGCCCGTGGCTGCGCTGAAAGAAAATGACCGTCCATGTCGCCTTGCCATAGCTCAAAAAGGTTGAGATTGGACTTGTGACGGTTTTGCGCCGGTCACTTGAGAGTTAAACACTCATACAA
>JBBTEI010000127.1:0-24059 GCA_038042405.1 Pseudomonadota bacterium | reverse complement strand
GAGCAACTGACTTTTAATCAGTAGGTCGCTGGTTCGAATCCAGCAGGGCTCACCATTTTTGCGCCCTTGATCCGAGTCGGACAGGATCGCCGCACCGTGCAACTCTTTGCTCGCAACAAATATGCGTTGTTCCCCTGTAAAAAGCCTGGTGCGGCGGCTATGCAGCCCGCCGCCGCCCGAACGGCCAATCGATAACCGCACCTGCAAACAGTGCCCACCAGACGAATACGGGCTGAAACGCGAGGCGCGGGCCATGATAACCCCAGCCCAATTTTGTTCCGCCAATCGCGATACTATCAAGCGCGTGCTTGATGTTCGCCGGATAAACACACACCGCATAAAGCGCGAGCATAACGCCCGCAGCATAGCGCAAACGGCCCGTCATCAACGCAATCGCGCCCGCAATTTCGCATAGGCCGGTTGCGATGACAACGAACTTTGGTTCGGGCACCCATCCGGGCACAATCGGCAGAAAAAACTCCGGCGAACGGAGATGGACAAATCCTGCATAGGCATAAAACACTGCAAGTAGGCCGCGCATGATCCAGCGGTTGGGGGATTGGGTGATTGTCATTCTGTTTCTTTTCTCAAATATGCACATATTTCTGTGGATTAACCATAAATCACAGCATAGTGATAACTAGGGGTAGGCCAAGCGCGAGGCAACATGAAACGCATCGGCAAGTAATGCGTAGTAACGCCTCACCAATATAACAGAGGGTCAAACGACAATGGCAGCGCGCAAAAAGATTGCAGTCTTAGGTGGCGGAATAGGATCACTATCTGCCGTATTTCATCTGACGGAAAAAGCCGGCTGGGCCGATGAATATGACATCACTGTATATCAGCAGGGGTGGCGCCTTGGCGGAAAATGCGCGAGCGGACACGACATGCGACCCGAATTTGCATCACGTATCTATGAACATGGCCTGCATCTTTTCGCGGGCTTCTATCACCACAGTTTTGATTTGCTGACGCGCGCCTATGCCGAGATTGATCGTCCCGCCGATCATCCCAATCGCACTGTGTGGGATGCGTTTACCGGGCTCGATGAATTCACCGTGATGCACCAATATCCCCAACCCGATGGCACGATCAAATGCATCCCATGGTATATCAACATGGAGCCCAATTCACTCGTCCCTGGCGAAGCGAGTGCAGCGCTTTCAATTCCGCAGGCAATTTTCAAGCTGGTTGGTGAACTGATCAAAATCCAGCCGCCCAAAAATAATTTTTTCCAACCCAATTCAAGCATCGGGCGCGACAAAGCGGTGCCAGAGGCGGCTACGCCCGACCCAAGCTCATTCATCGGCCGTGCATGGCATGCCGCCAAACAATTGGTCGAACATGTTGTCGAAGAAGTCACCGAAGAAGCTGCCGAAATTGGTGCTCACCTGCTGATGCGGACGATCATACGCGGAATTGAAAGCCATTTTGCCTCTCTTGCCAAAGACATCCCCGATGCCGACGAGGCGCAGCCGATCTGGGATTTCTTGATGGCGGCCTATTTTGTCCAAACCGTGATTCAGGGTGTGCTTTCCGATGACATTTTGGAAAAGGGCTGGGTTTCGATTGACGATGAAGAATTCAGCGCCTGGCTATACCGCCACGCCGTCGTCATCGCGCGTGATTATAAGGGTGTGGACGACCCTTATAAGCGCGCGCAGGCACTGATTGACTGGGCGCCTGTGCGCTCCTGCTATGATTATGTCTTTGGCTATATGAACGGCGATCCAAGCAAGCGTGCCATTGCCGCAGGCACGGGGATGAAAGGATTGCTCAAGCTTGCGCTTGAATATCGTGGGCATTTCTTTTGGGAAATGCGCGGTGCAATGGGCGATGTCGTGATCGCGCCCGTCTATCTTGCCCTGCTCAAGCGCGGGGTGAAGTTTGAATTTTTCAATCGCGTGATCGCGGTGCGCCCCAATGACGACAAAACCCTGATCGACCGGATCGAGATATTGAAACAGGCCGAGTTCAAGGATGACACCTATCGGCCACTGATCGATGTGCCTGCAGCGGGATGGGATGTGCCACTCGAAGGCTGGCCCGAAGAGCCGCTCTGGGATCAGCTTGTCGGCGGTGAAGCCTTGCGCGGCACTGACTATGAATATGCCCGTGAAGCAGTGCCGCCGACCCCGAACCGCACCCTCAAGCGCGGTGAGGATTTTGATGAAATCATTCTCGGCATTTCGATTGGCGCACTGCATACAATCTGCGCCGATTTGGCCGATCAAAAGGCGCGTTGGCGCGACATGCTTGACGCGGTCAAAACATGCCCGACGCTCGCGCTCCAAATGTGGTTCAATCGCACCACAGAAGATCTCGGATGCCCGTCGCCGGGGCGGACACTCACCGCCATGGTTGAGCCGTTCAGCACATGGGCCGATATGACTCATCTGCTCTCACGCGAACCTTGGCGTGGCGAGCAGCGCCCCGCATCAATCGCCTATTTCTGTGGGCAATTACCGCCCGAAATTCCCCGCGATGATCATGCGCACAGCCTTGTTGGCAAACATGCCAAAGTCTGGCTCAAGGCCAATGCTGCATCGCTTTGGCCGCGCGCGACACCCATCGGCAGCACGACCGGCTTTGATTATGCGCGGCTCCATGATCCCAAGCATGGCATTGGCGAAGCGCGCTTTGACAGCCAATATTGGCGCGCGAATATCAACCCGTCCGACCTCTATGTCATGTGTGTGCCCGGCAGCACGACCAAGCGGTTGCGCGCCGACGAATCCGGCTACGATAATCTGTTCCTAACGGGTGATTGGACGCGCAACGGCCTTAACGCCGGTGCTGCCGAGGCCGCCACAATGGCTGGCGTGCAATGCGCGCGCGCCATGCGTGGCGACCGGAGCGTCGTGCTCGGGGAGGGTGATCTTTGAGGCAAATCTATCCCCCTTGCCTCGCTGCTAAAGCGATAGAGCCGCTTTGACCGTGCTTGCCGCGCCGCGCACCGCAGCCTCGACGTTGCTTGACCAGCTAGGCAGTGAAGCCGCGCGCGACGATAGTTCCAAAACAGCGCAAGCGACGGCGGCTGTACTCATCGCCGACGTTTCAGGTTTTACAGCCCTAACGGCAACGCTTGAGGCGCGCCACGGGGTGCGCGGGGCAGACATTATTTCTGCTACAATGGATCGGCTTCTCGGTGGCCTTGCCCAGATTGCTGAAGAACACGGCGGACTGGTTGTGGATTTCATCGGCGATGCGATCCACGCGCTGTGGGTTGAAAGCGATACGCAAACGCTCGATCAGGCGCGCGCCACTGCCGCCGCCGCCGCGCAGGTGATGCTCGGCTACGCGGCTGCAACTGCTGAAGACCAGCTCACCACGCCAATCCGCATCGGTATCGCGTGCGGGCCGGTGCAACTTGCAATGATCGGCGGTTTTGGCGGGCGCTGGGAACGGCTGTCAATTGGCCCTGCCCTGCTAAAGGCGGGCGTGGCCGTGGCACGCACGCCGACAAGTTGCTGTCAAATTGGCGGCGATCCGGGCTGGCAAAGCATCGCCAGCCAGAATGGGGCAGAGAGCAACGGCGAAACCTGGTGGTTGCTGCGCCATCAAGCCGACAGTGTGGCCAGCGCACAAACCGCGACGATGCAGCAATCGGCCTCGATTGATGCCGCCGCCTGGACAGCAGAGTTGCGCCTAGTGACGGTCATGTTCTGCCGCCTCGTCTCTGCTGATGAAATGGCGCGCGTCTCGATTGAGCGCGTCAACCGCCTCGCGCGCGTTGCCCAGCAGGTGATTGAACAGCACGGCGGGTTAATCGATAAAATTCATGCCGATGATAAGGGCATTTCGGTCGTCATTGCGTTCGGGATTCAGGGCGGCCCCGGTGAGGCTGATCGCGGTATCAAAGGCGGCACTGCGCTGCGCTGTGTTCTTGCGGCAATTGATCTGCGCCGTGCGCTTGCTGATCTTGGCACCGAGACCGCAATCGGCATTGCCACTGGGAAAGTCCGCGTCGGCGTTGGGGATACCGGGCATGGCAGTTGCCACACGATGTACGGAAACGCTGTAAACTTCGCTGCCCGTTGTATGCAGGCATGTCGTGACGAAATCCTGTGTGATGATATCACCCGCGATGCGAGCGCCACCTCGGTCAACTTCTTCAGCCCCGAAGCCCGTCAGCTTAAAGGGCTTGAAACTGGCGGAGCGATCTTTGGGGTAGGTGCTATCAAAGAGGAACGTGATGCAGTCCTCGTCAGCGACATTACAAGAATTGCCGGGCGACGGCGCGAACAAGCATCGATTAGCATCTTCCTTGATAGCGAGGCGATTGATCGCCCGCGCACGATGATCATCGACGGCGATGACGGTGCAGGCAAATCACGGCTGGTTGGCTTTGCCGTCGAACAAGCATCGCGCCGTAAACTTGATCCGATTGTTTGTCGGGCCAGTCTGCTTGGTACAAAATCCCCCCTGTTGGCCTGGCGCGAGCCAATGGCGCTGCTACTGCGCCGTTACGCGCGCGAACATAATTTGACGCTCGGCGAAGCGCAGGATGCACTGGTCATCGCGGCGGGCGGAGGCGCAGATGAAGCCGCGCTCGTGGGATCGCTATTCGGGCGTGAAGGCGTCGCTACACTAATCACCGATGGCGAGGTTGATGCAAGCAGCGCAAAGCGCCTACGCGGCGCGGTCGCGGCTGCCCTGCTCGGCGATGAGCCACGTCTGATCATCCTTGAAGACGCCCATTGGCTCGACGATACATCGCTCGCACTCGCCCGTGATCTCTTGCGGCTGCTGCCCGAACTCAGCGTGATTTTTGTGGCGCGCAAACCTGTGCCGGCGGCAGTAACCAAAGCGGCGGGAGCTAGCTTCATCTCGCTGTCGCTGGCCAATCTTGATCGTCGTGAATGCGCCGAACTTGCGATGGGCCTCCTTGGCCCGTTTGACACCAAGCACCCCTTTGTTGAATGGCTTCACACCCGCAGCGCAGGCAACCCAATGTTCTGTCGTGCGCTGATCGCACTTCTCCCCGAAGATTTTTCGGCGACTGCGCTCAGCACTCCCGGCGCATGGCGAAAGGCGAAAGTC
This sequence comes from Pseudomonadota bacterium, assembly GCA_038042405.1. Taxonomy (GTDB): domain Bacteria; phylum Pseudomonadota; class Alphaproteobacteria; order Sphingomonadales; family Sphingomonadaceae; genus Aquisediminimonas. The sequence goes on along the minus strand of JBBTEI010000127.1, from coordinate 19,013 downwards.
TCGCTCGAGTCGGCAGATATGCCCGCAACGATTGAGGGCGCGCTGCTCGTGCGTTTTGCCAATTTACCCCCAACGCAGCTTGGCCTGCTTAAGGCTGCAAGTGTTACTGCGGATCGTTTTGGCACGGCGATGCTGATCACTCTTGGTACGCCGTCATCGCCTGACCAGATTGATCTTGATTTGGCCGCACTGGTCGAAGCCGGAATATTGACGCGCACTGATACGGTTGAACGCCCAGAATGGCGTTTTTCCGAACAACTCACGCGCGAAGTGATTTACAATTCATTGCCAAAGCAATTGCTGGTTCAGTTGCACCGGCGCGCAGCGCAATTTCTTGAATGCCCTTCAGATGGCGGCAATAAAGGCGACGCAGCACAGATTGCGCACCACTGGCTTGAGGGCGATATGCCCGCCAAAGCATTTGCACCTCTGCGCAAGGCCGGGGTTGAGGCCAAACAAGCCGGTGCCTATGCCACCGCACTCACACTCTGGAAAACCGCGCTTGATTTGATTGAAACAGATCAGGCAGGCGCACGCGGCAAAGGGCCATACCGCCGCGCGATCATCAACCGTGATCTTGCCTTCGTCTCATGGCGGCTAGGCGAACCTGCGCAGACCATCGCCTATTGCTATGACAGCATGAACGGGTTGTGGAGCGGCGCACCGTCTAGCCAGACCGGATGGTGGACAATGCTCGGACGCGAAGCCATCGCACTTGGATGGCAAATGCTTGACCCTTTCCGGCGCGGGCAAACTACGCAATCTGCCGAAGCGCGGCTTAAGGACCGGTTACGGCTTGGCAACTCGGTACGGTTGATTGAAGCATTTTATTTCTCGGTGGGCGCGCTTCCTGCGGCGACGATGGCGCTCTACGCCGCACGCACAGCCGAACGGCTTGGCGAAAAGGCTTTTGCCGCTAGGCCTTATGGCTTTCTCGGCTATCTTGCAGGGACACGCAAGCTCCACAAGGCCGCACAATTTTTGTTCCAACGCAGTCGGCAGGATTGCATCGCCGCAAAAGATTGGTCGAGCCTTGCCCAGAGCGTCAACGGCGAAGCCATGTACCATCTTACGAACGGACGCTGGGATATCGCGATCCGCCGATCGCGCTTTGTGGCGACCTTGTCGCGCAGGCGCAATCGCAATGCGGATATCGCCAGCCCGACAACCTTTATCGGGCTAGGCTATTTGATGGCGGGGTCGTTCAAGCAAATGCGCAATGCCTTTGAACAAGTGGAAGCGGTCGCCTTCGCCAAGTCAAATGACCATTACCTGCTGTTCCACCGTTCAGGCTTTGGCCAGATCGAACTCGCCGAAGGGCGACCCGAAGTTGCCGAAGCTCTGCTGATTAACGGGCAAGCACTTGCCAAGCGCGTGCGTGATCTCCATTCCTCGCTGATAGTTGAAGGGTTGCTCGCAGTCTCCAAATTGCGGTTGGGGAAAGTTGATGAAGTTGTTGTTTCTGCTGAAACTTTGCTGATGCAGGCCGATGCGACACCGATGATCAACTTTGGCTCTTGGTACGGCTTCGCTGCAGTCGCTGAAGCACTTGTTGGCGTGTTTGCGGCGAAAGGCCCCGGCAAGGACGGCGAGCACCGCGCGCGCGCTAAACGGGCGGTGACATTGCTATTCCAGTTTTCGAAGCTTTATCCTGTCGCGGTGCCGCTCGCATCGCTGTTTTCAGGCCAATATGCCATGCTTTGCAACCGCCCTGACCGTGCAATGAAGCGTTGGCAGATCGGCATTCGTGCAGCGGAAACCGCCGATATGAAATATGATTTGGCACGGCTTTTCGCGGCGATGGGTGCTGTCCCGACCCTAGAAATGCACCTCCGTGCCGACCATCGCCGCCAAGCAGGAATCTGGATGGAGCGGTGCGAGCTTGCAACGCTTCCACCACTTCTACTCAACCCCCAAAGCTGAAGGAAAACGATATGGCCAACCTCCCTCCCTATGTCAGTACTGGAGACCGGATTGTAGGCTGGGGGCCATATCTCCAGCAGGGGACCATCCTTCACAATTTCTGTGTGACGGGTGACAAAGATCGCATCCAGCAAAAGCTCGACACCATGTTTGCCGAACCTTCGGGCGGCGAGGTACGCTATCATCCGCTCACGTCAAAGCTGTTCCTCTCGGTTGCCGAAATCGCACGGATTATCCCGCAAAACCCTGTTGATTATAATCGCGGCGGTGTCTCAGAAATTGACGTGACGATCTGGACAGTCGCGCACCGCGAAGGCGCTGGCCTATTCGAATTGCGCTGGATTCCCCTATTCCTAGCGGTTGATAATGACTGGGCGATGGCAACCGGGCGTGAAGTTTATGGCTTCCCCAAAGAAATCGGCCAATTCCACTTTGATCCACAGACGCCAGACCCCGCCGCAGGCCGCAGCTTTCGCGTTGATGCCTTTGCTATCCCCCATTATTCGCCACAATCAACGCCAACATGGCTCCCGCTGTTTGAAATCACGCCGCAGCAAAGCGACCCTGACGAACCCAAGGGTTTTTGGGACAAGATTGAGAATTTTGCCGAAGAAGCCGTCGAACGGCTTGGCGAAACGGTTGTAGATGTCGGCCTGAGGGTGGCGAGTGAAAAGGCAATTGCGCGCGCCATCAAGGGGGAAGCCGTAATCCTGCCTTTCCTAAAACAATTCCCCGATGTCGCCGATCCAACGCGGGCCTGCTATCAGGCCATCGTTGAAGCGCCAACGACGATCAACACGTTCCGGCGCGGTGGCCTCACCAAGCCACAATATCAGGTGATGGTACACAGCTATGACAGCCATCCCTTCTTCAAAGAGCTGGGCATCAAGCCCGAGGTTGAGGATGTCGGGCGCGGAATGTGGGTCGATTTTGATTTTACGATGGATCTCGGCACGGTGCTTTGGAAGGCCGATACGAGCGGGTAATCGCTGCGAGGTCTTCCACCGTATCCACATCAGCCATCGACCATGGGTTGGCTTCAATCAGCATCGCCCCGGCAAGCAACGCCCTAGCACCCGCGCCGCCTGTTAGTGTTGTAAGCCTTGGGAAATCCGTGTGTGGAAAAAGCGCTGGCGGCATAGCTGTGCCTTGAACTGACGAAGCAATAACGCGCGGCGCATCCTCAAACGCGTCGAGCATCGCCATGATGTGTTCAGCCGAAACATTGGGCATATCGGCGAGGCAGATAAGCAGTGCGTCCGCATCGCAATTCTGCGCTGCCTGTGCTGCAAGGCGGACCGAACATGATAGGCCGGCATCCGACTTGTCATTAGCAATAGCCGTAAAGCCGATCGCGGCGAACTGATCGATCAATGCGGCATGCTCTGGATTCGCGACGACAATCCGCGCCCCAAAATCAAGCATAGCCAGTCGCGCCGCCGTCATCGTCCCGATCATCCTGCCGTGAATTATCGCCTCAAGTTTACGCCCGCCAAAACGCGTTCCGCGCCCGGCGGCAAGAATGGCGAGCGCGATGTTACCGCAACCCATCATTAAAACTCCGCACCACCGCCGCAGCAATTGAAAGCGCAATTTCCGAAGCGTTGACCGAATTGATCGAAACCCCCGCTGGCCCTTCGACCCGTGCAAAGCCCGCCGCATCAACCCCCGCATCAATCAATCGCACCCGTCGCGCGGAATGCGATGCGCGTGATCCAAGCGCGCCGATATAAGCGGCGGGTGAAGCAAGTGCTGCAATCAACGCGGGGTCGTCAATCTTGGGATCATGGCTAAGCGTCACAACTGCCGTCCGGCTGTCTGGTGCGTTTGCCGCCACTGCGACATCAGGCCAGCGGTCATCAAGCGCAACACCGGGAAAGCGCGCCTGGGTCAAAAAATGAGCACGCGGATCAATCACAGTTACCGATATGCCAAGTTGACCTGCAATGCTGGAGAGCGACGCCGCGATCTCAACCGCGCCGATGATCAATAATCGCTTTGGCGGGGCATAGAGGTTCACAAAGGCCGCGTCGCCTGCGTCCGCCACCACGCGGCTCAATCCGCTTTCCAAATCCGTGCCGATCAACAGCGTTTGCCCCGCCGCCTGCGCCTGTGTGATCTCCTCAAATAGCACCGCTGCAAAACCTGCATCACTGACCGGCTGCACCAGAACGGCAATATCGCCACCGCAGGGCAAACCAGCTTCCCACGCTTGGGTATTCGCCACACCATAATGCCGCAGTGCGTGCGGGGCGCCGTCAATCACTTCGTTGGCCAGCGTCAGGATATCACCTTCGACGCACCCGCCCGAAACCGAGCCAACAAAATCGCCGCCTTCACGTACCAACATGTGTGTGCCGACCGGACAAGGGGCAGAGCGCCATGTTTGCGTGACCGTTGCCAGCGCCATTTTGGTTCCGCGCCATTCCAGCGCCGCCGCCAATATCCGCTTATGGTCGGCCATTCCGATCACAAACACACGCTCGTCGAAAATTGTCTCATGCTTTGCGAATATTGCTATCCGCACGAAAGGCAAGTTGCTAAACGCAATTCAAAGTGGAGGGCATGTCGGAAAGGGCAACAGACCATGGCGATTGAGTTGAGCGTTAACGGAAAAGTAGTAAGCGTTGACGCCGATCCAGCGATGCCCCTGCTTTGGGCGCTGCGTGAAGATTTACAGCTTACCGGCACCAAATTTGGCTGTGGTATCGGCGCGTGCGGCGCGTGCTCGGTTCATATCAATGGCGAAATTGCGCGATCATGCTCGGTCACGCTTGGCGATGCTGCGGGCAAAAGCGTCGCAACAATTGAAGCGCTTGGTAGCGGCGAAGGCCAGCTCAGCAAGCTTCAGCAAGCCTGGATTGCCGAGCAAGTGCCGCAGTGCGGTTACTGCCAGTCAGGACAAATCATGGCGGCGGCGGCGTTGCTCAACAAAAACCCCAACCCCACTGACGCACAAATTGATGAGGCGATGACCAACATCTGCCGCTGTGGCACCTATCCACGCATCCGTAGCGCAATCCGCGCCGCACTTTCAGCCGCGTAAGGGAGAAGAGACATGGGCATCAAGCGTAGGGCTTTTCTGATCGGCGGCGCAGCAGTAGTTGGCGGCGGTATATTTGCGCTCCACTGGATGAACGGTAGCGCCGCAACCAAAGCGGGCAAAATGACCGCGAAGGCAGGCGAATCTTCCTTTACCGGCTGGATCAAAATTGCGGCAGATGACACGATTACGCTCTATTCACCGCACATTGATTTCGGGCAAGGATCGCACACGGCACTCGCCCAAATGCTCGCTGACGAGCTTGATGCCGACTGGGCCAAAATGCGCACTGAGGCTGCACCGGCCGAGATGGCCTTCGCCAATAGCGCACTTGGCAAAGGCTTCATCCTTGGTGCAAAGACAGTGCCCGCAATTCTGACGCCAACGGTCAACGCTGCATTCGGCGCAATCGCGCGCTACATGGAATTGCAGATTACTGGCGGATCATCGGCGATCCGCGCAACCGGACAGGCTGGCTTTCGCGTCATCGGCGCGGCTACGCGCGAAGCTTTGGTTGCAACGGCCGCGAAACGGCTTGGCGTGCCCGAGACTGAACTGACCACCACGAACAGCGTGGTCACCCATGCTAAATCGGGCAAATCACTGCGTTACGGTGAACTGGCCGCCGAAGCCTCCGAACGCTCGCTCTCAACCACGCCGACGCTCAAGACGGCCAAGGATTTCAAATATATCGGCAAATCACCTGACCGTTTTGATATTCCGGCAAAGGTCGATGGATCGGCAAAATACGGCATTGATTTCACCATGCCCGAAATGCGCGTTGCAACGATCATGGCCGCGCCCATTCGTGGCGGTAAACTTGAAAGCGTTGATCCGGCTCCCGCTATGGCGATCAAGGGCGTTGAAAAGGTTGTGAAGCTCGATAACGCCGTGGCCGTTATTGCCAAAGGCTATTGGGCCGCGAGCCAAGGCTTGGCCGCACTCTCTCCAAAATTCAGTGACGGCGGCAATACGGGCATGTCGACCGCGTCAATCTTTGCCGAACATGATAAGCTGCGTAAAAGCGGCAAGCCCGAGAATGAGGCCGGCAACGGCGACGTAAAGCTTGGTTTCGCGACCAAAGGTGCAAAGCTTTTGACTGCTGATTTCAAAGTGCCCTTCCTCCATCAGGCGATGATGGAGCCGTTCGCGCTCACCGCGCATTATAAGGATGGTAAGCTCGACATTTGGGGGGCGAGCCAATCCCCGCTTGGCGCAAAAATGGTCGCAGCGCAGGCGGCAGGGCTTAGCGGCGATGACGTAACTTTCCACCCGATGATTATGGGCGGTGGCTTTGGTCGCCGCGCGCCGCAATATAGCGAAGTGACAGGCCAAGTCGCCCAATTGGCCAAGCAACTCCCCTATCCAGTCAAGCTCATCTGGTCACGTGAGGAGGATGTCCGCCAGGGCGCGTACCGCCCGCAATGTTCGGCGGCTCTCAAGGCTGCACTCGGTGCCGATGGCAAAATCGTCGCGTGGCAATGCGATTATGCGCAGGTCGCCGATGCGGGTGGCGAAGCGAAGCTGCCCTATGACATTCCCAATGTCGCGCTCAATCATTTCACCTATCAAACCAATCAGACTGACGGATTCTGGCGCTCGGTCAATTCAACCCAGCACGGTTTTTATACCGAAACATTCATGGACGAATTGGCGCAGGCTGTGGGCGTTGATCCGCTGGCTTTCCGGCTCAAGCATTTACCCAAGGGATCACGTTATACCCGCGTGCTTGAGGAAGTGGCCAAGCGTTCGGGCTGGGGCACGCCGCTGCCCGCTGGTGTTGGCCGGGGCATCGCGCTGGTTGAATCCTTTGGCACCATCGCCGCTGAAGTGATTGAAGCAAGCGTGCGCGAAGATGGCTCCCCCAAAGTGCTGCGCGCATTCGCCGTGGTTGATTGCGGGACAACGGTGAACCCGAAAAATGCCGAAGCACAGATACAGGGCGGCCTGATCATGGGACTATCCTCAGCGATTGGCGAAGCCATCACGGTTGAGGGCGGTGCTGTGGTTCAATCCAATTTCAGCGACTATCCAATTTTGAAAATGGAAGGATCGCCAACGAGCATTGACGTCCACTTTATCGAAAGCGGCGCGCCGATGGGCGGTATCGGCGAACCCGGCACCCCGCCCGCCACGCCGGCGCTTATCAACGCGCTGTTCGCGGTGACGGGCAAGCGCCACAGGACATTGCCATTGGCGGCGTGAGTGGGCCGGGAATGCAGAGCTATCTCGCCCATATTGCGCTGGTCGTTGCCGACTATGATGAAGCAATTGCTTGGTACACAGATGTTCTCGGCTTTACTCTGGTTGCCGATGAGTATCAGGCCGAACAGGACAAGCGTTGGGTACTCGTAAAACCGCCCGGCGCGCCCGACCGAACTGCGTCAATCTTGCTCGCCCGCGCATCAAACCCTGAGCAGAGGAATTTTATTGGCAATCAGGCGGGTGGGCGCGTGTTCTTGTTCCTCGCCACCGATGATTTCGAGCGCGACTATGCTGCATTTAACGCGCGCGGTGTTCGCTTCGTCCGTGATCCGCTCAAAGCGGCTTATGGCACGGTTGCGGTTTTTGAAGATCTCTACGGCAACCTCTGGGATCTCATCGAATTTGCCGATCCAATAAAACACGTTGACTAGCTACGAATGTTCTTTATATGTTCTTAAATCAATCGAATCGCTTCAGTTGCGATTTGAGTGGCCGTTAGCACCCCTTGCTGCGGTGTCCTTTCCCCTGCTGCGCACATCCCCCTCCCCTCGTGCGCGCAGGGCGAGGGCTTTGCTTGGGATGGCTAAGCCTGAGATTTTCGCCACAATGAGCAATATGACACAAAATGTGCCAATAGCTTGTGCTATGCTCGGGGGCATCACTTGAAACTTCAGCGCACCACACTCAAAGACGAATCACCCAATCTCAAAACGAAGGCGATAGGCTGATGACGCTCACTTACGATCTCTACTGGTCTTTCCGCTCACCCTACAGCTATTTTGTGGTGAAACGGCTGGTCGCGCTGGAACGCGATTATGACGTCACTTGTAACGTCCGAGTGGTCTATCCTCTTGCCGTGCGAAACCCTGAATTTTTCGACAGCAATGATCCTTTGTGGATCCAATATTTCATGCGTGATATTTTCCGCTGCGCGCAGTTCCTTAAATTGTCCTTCAGTTGGCCGAGCCCCGATCCGGTGGTGATGGACATGGCGACGCGCACATATCCAAAGGAACAGCCTTATATTTATCGCCTCAGCCAACTCGGGCAGGCGGCGGCAGAGGCGGGTAAGGGTCTCTCTTTCATTGACGAAGTGAGTAGCACTATCTGGGGCGGCACAGTGAAACGCTGGAACGAGGGTGATCACCTCGCCAAGGCCGCCGAACGTGCGGGGCTGAACCTTGCCGAACTCGATGCCAAAATCAGTGCCAATCCCACCCATTATGATAGCCGCATAAAAACATCGCAGGATGCCCAACGTGAAGGGGGGCATTACGGCGTTCCCTTGATGGTGTTCGACGGCGAACCCTTTTTCGGGCAGGACAGATTTGACCAGATGAAGTGGCGGATGGAGCAAAAAGGGCTAAAAACAAGATAGTCGATGATGCTCGCCTGCCCGATAGCCGCGCCACCACTGCCCCAATCGCCTGTGTATCCGGGTACTATGGCTCATTGTTGACGGCGTCTATGAAACTGGCAACGCTGGACTGATTGCCGTCGGTTTATTATCTGCCATGTCGATCCCCCACCTTCTGGGCAGTTGCGCCACGGCGCGTTAGCGCATAGGCGCGGCGCCATATTTTATTGCTATTTATGGGAAGTGCCGATGTCCGATACCATCAAACGCGTTGTCCTCGCTTATTCGGGCGGGCTTGATACCAGTGTGATTCTGAAGTGGCTTCAGGTCACCTATGGTTGTGAGGTTGTCACCTTCACCGCCGATTTAGGGCAAGAGGGCGAACTTGAGCCCGCCCGCGCCAAGGCCGTGATGATGGGGGTAAAGCCGGAGCATATCTATATTGACGATGTTCGCGAAGAATTTGTCCGCGATTTCGTCTTTCCAATGATGCGCGGCAATGCGCGCTATGAGGGCGATTATCTGCTCGGCACCAGCATCGCGCGTCCGCTGATTTCAAAACGCTTGGTTGAAATCGCGCGCGAAACCGGCGCTGATGCTGTAGCCCACGGCGCGACGGGCAAAGGCAATGATCAGGTGCGCTTTGAACTCGGCGTCGCCGCCCTCGCGCCCGATATTAAGGTGATTGCGCCGTGGCGCGAATGGGATTTGACGAGCCGTACTGCGCTGATCGCGTGGGCCGAAGCGCATCAGATCCCCGTGCCCAAGGACAAGCGCGGCGAAAGCCCGTTCTCAACCGACGCCAACCTCCTCCACACCTCATCCGAGGGAAAAGTGCTTGAAGACCCGTGGGATGAAACCCCCGACTATGTCTATTCGCGCACGGTCAATCCTGAAGATGCACCCGATATACCCGAGTACATTACCGTCGATTTTGAACGGGGTGATGGGGTTGCGCTGAACGGTGAGGCGATGTCGCCCGCGACCTTGCTCACCGCACTCAATGAATTGGGGCGCCGACACGGGATTGGTCGGCTTGATCTGGTTGAGAACCGCTTCGTCGGCATGAAATCGCGTGGCATGTATGAAACGCCGGGCGGTGAGATTTATGCGCGCGCGCACCGAGGCATTGAATCGATCACGCTTGATCGCGGCGCGGCGCATTTGAAGGATGAGCTGATGCCCAAATATGCCGAGCTTATCTATAATGGCTTCTGGTTCAGCCCCGAACGCGAAATGCTTCAGGCCGCGATTGATCATAGTCAGGCGAAGGTCAGCGGGACGGTACGGCTCAAGCTTTATAAGGGGCTGGCCAGCGTCATCGGTCGCAAATCGGCGAATAGCCTGTATTCCGAACGCCATGTGACGTTTGAGGATGATGCGGGCACCTATGATCAGAAGGACGCGGCGGGTTTCATCCGATTGAATGCGCTAAGGCTTCGCCTGCTCGCGCGGCGTGACTTGGGGTGATTGGCGCAGGCCGATAATGTCTATCGGGTTTTGGTTCCAATGCCCAATGATACGCCGAGTACGCGAAAGCGCGTTTAGGAAACCATCATTTTTGTCATAGGTTGACGCTCCAAGGCGGAGTAGCCAGACAGTTCTGGTCTTACGGCTCTGTGCGTCCGCAGCGATGGCCTCAAGTCGATACTGGGGAAGCGATACGACACCACGACTACCCGTCGGAAACCATCCGGTGGGATCATTCGCGGGAACCGGCCCGGGGATGGGCCGGATTGGCAGAGTAATCCCCTTGTCGCGCAAAGCATAGCTTAGCGGCAACGCACCTTCGTTAGGATAGGCATAAATAACGTCGCCCGGAGCCATGTGTGACTTGAGCCACGCGACCGCACTGTACCAGTTTTCAGTTGGCGGGAGTTTTTGGATCGCGACCATCTCAATACTCGTCAAAAGCAGCATAGCCAAAAAGCCGACCCGATTGAGGATTGAAGGTGCAGCTGTGGCCGCCGCCAAGACAAGGACGAACACAACACTGAGCGGTGCAAGGGTACGAGACAGAAATACCGGCACAATCGTCACCGTAGCCAACAAGGACAACAGCATCGGCAAAAAGGCCAGTGTGAACAACCCCAACCAAACCAGACGCTTAGATTTTCCTGTTTTGAAAATCGCGTTACCGATCATCAATGCCGAGATCGCAAACGCGCCAAAACCTGACAAGCCATAGATCGTGTAAAGACTCAGCCCGACACCGCCCCAGCTGAACCGCAGCCAAGCCGACTGCTGCCAAGTGGGAGCCTGATCAAGCAGCATCAAAAATGCCGGTAATACAACGAGGGCTACTAGGAAATGACCGATAAAAAAAGATCGGAGGTGATTGCGGATAAAGCTGACCGGGCCGACGAGAATGAGTAGCGTAAGCCCAAGAGCAACGGCATAAAGCGCCCCGAGATTGTGAAGCCATATTATAAGTGCAAGGCTGGTGAGATAGCCCAACCAAGGCTTCACCTCTAACTGCTTGGTCTCGCGATACCGTCGCGCCAGCACGAAAACACACCATATCCCCAACAGATAGGCCAGCGACATTAGTGCATAGGGCCGCACCAGCTTCGTAATGTAAACAATTGACGGAGACACCGCGAGTAGCGCCAATGCGGCAAGCGCAAAAAGACGCGAGTCAAATTTTAGCGCCCGCGCGACTTCGTTGGCCGTGACCCAGCATAACGGGAACAGGAGTAACCCTGCGAACAGCCCGAGACTGCGGAAGGCCGCGATCGAATTTCCAAAAACGCCTGCCCAAGCACTTAATATTGCGGAATAAAAGGGCGGGTGCGTCTCGTAACTTGGCAAGACGTTGAAGATAAACCCAAAGCCCTTGTCAGCGGCATAGGCGCTATAGGCTTCGTCAAGCCAGAACGGATGTGCCGTAATGCCGTTGATACGAAACCAGAGCGCGGCAGCAATTATGGCGGCAAGGCAGATCAGCAATGACAGGCGTCGGGACAAAATTGTGGCCAAGCGTGAACTCCATGAGCGTAATAGCGTTGCATAATCCCTTCGCTTATTTCGATCACGATTGCTAGGATACGGCGATGTTTTCAGACTTCGTTCGTGATCGCCCGCGCCTCGTCATTCTGCTGCTGGCTATAATCAGCACCGTACCACTGATGAGTCCTTCGCTGCCACCGCTCACCGATTTGCTAGGCCATATCGGCCGTTACCGGGTTCAGCTTGATCTCGCGAGCGATCCGGTTTTGCAGCGCTACTATGGGTTCGAATGGGCGCTGATCGGCAATTTGGGGGTTGATCTTCTGGTGCAAGTGATCGCACCACTGATTGGCCTTGAGTCTGCGGTAAAGCTCATTGTGATCGCCATTGTAGCGCTTACCACCGGGGGATTTTTGCTGCTGGCATATCAGGCACATGGCCGGATTAGCGCTGCCGCCATCTTTGCTTTGCCGCTTGCCTACAGCTTTCCATTCCAGTTCGGCTTCGTCAATTACTGCTTGTCGATGGCGCTGGCATTTCTTGCATTCGCACTGTGGCTCTGGCTCGGGCATTCGGGGCGAATCCGGTTGCGGCTGATTTTATTTGTTCCGATCAGCTTCGGAATATGGCTCGCGCATATTAGTGGCTGGGGGGCACTTGGCCTCTTTGCCTTTGCTGGTGATTATACCCGTCTGCGGCAGGCCGGCAAAGCCCATCTCATGGCCGCCGGCGAAAGCATTTTGCAATGCCTTCCATTGGCTTTGCCGGTTGCCATAATGGTTCTGATTGGCCGCGCCGACACAGACGGAGGCACCGGCGTTTGGTTTGATTGGGAAACCAAATATCAATGGTTCGCGATGGCGCTCAGCGAGCAATGGCAGCCCTTCGATATTATTTCCGTGACAATCCTGCTTTTCGTTATTGCGGTTGCGGCAATCCTTTCGGATATGAAATTTGATAAAGCGCTTGGGCTGGCTACGCTTCTGCTGTTCATCGCCTTCATCATTATCCCGCGCATTTTGATTGGTTCCGCCTATGCCGACATGCGGCTCGCGCCCTTCGTGCTGGCCATGGCGCTGCTTGCGATTGACACAAGACAACTATCAAATTCCGGGCTTTGGCGGGGCATCATGGTGCTAGGCCTTGCCTTCTTCCTTATCCGCACGGCTACAACAGCCTATAATTTCCGCAATCACGATGCGATGATTCGACGAGAGCTGGGTGCGCTTAATAAAATCCCGGTTGGCGCGCGTGTAGCGTCGTTCATCACCTATTCTTGCCGCAGCCAGTGGCAGCTTGACCGGCGAACACATTTGCCATCAATCGCGCTGGCACGGCGGCGAATATTTACCAATGACCAATTCATAATGAACGGTGCCCAACTGATCCAAATCCGCTATAAAGCCGGCTTTCCATTTGACCGGGATCCGACACAATTAATTAAATCGGACAAATGTGATCGCCCTGATCTCCTGACATTTGCCCAGTCGATGGCAAAGCTGCCACGATCCGGGTTTGATTTTATATGGATCATCGGCGCGCCCGAAGACACACAAGTTGACTACAATGGATTGACCCGGATTTGGCGCAATGGAACCAGCGTAGTTTACCGGATTGAGCATTAAGATTCAGCGGTGAAAATATTTTTTGTGCGCTGCACAAAAAATGCTTGAAATTTCTCGAAACCTCCTATATTGTGCGCTGCAACATATCACTGAAGGAGGCCAACTGTGGCTAGCGTATCCGCCGAAAAGGCAAAGAATGTAGAAGCCGTTATCGCCGCTCCGGCGAGCGTAAATCCAGCACCCGTCGCCAAGACGGTTGCTGAACCTGTGGTGGATGCAAAGCCAATCGTTGCTGTGCCCGCCAAGCCTGTTGTTTCGGTTAAGCCTGCTCCCGTCGCAAAGGAAGTTACAGCCAAGCCAGCGGAAAAAATCGCTGCAAAGGCAATAGCTACGCCCAAGACTCTTCCGTTCAAAACCAAGGCTGCCCCATTGAAGGCTGCCGCCAGCACAAAAGGAAAAACCATGACTGACACTGTAAAGACAATGACCGCTGAAGCCGGGGAAAAAGCGACCGAGATGTTCAAGGATGTTACAGCTCGCGCGAAAACAGCATTTGCCAAGAGCGGCGAAATCGCCAAGGATGTGGCTGAATTCAACAAAGATAACTTGGAAGCCGTAGTCGAATCAGGCAAAATTGCTGCTAAGGGCGTCCAAACGGCTGCGCAGACTGCCGCTGATTTCACCCGCAAGAATTTTGAAGCAACGACATCGATGCTTAAAACTGCCGCCGCTGTGAAATCGCCAACCGAACTTTTGAAGGTTCAGAGCGACTTTGCCAAGGGCCAGTTCGAAGCCGCCATCGCCGAGATGTCAAAGTCGAGCGAATTCACGCTCAAGCTTATGGGCGAAATGTTCCAGCCAATTTCAAACCGCTATTCGGTTGCCGCTGAAATCGTAAAAACCCGCCTCGCTGCATAAGCTTGACTTAAAGCCTCAATCCCAAAGGGTCGTTCCGGTTGTACCGGGGCGGCCTTTTGTTTTTATAAAGTTGCACCTTGCCCTTGAGGCATCAGTTGCCATATTCTACTCTTGCAATGACCATAATATCCCCAACCCTGATGGCAGAACGCAAAGATGGCGATGAAGGCACCGGCATCGCTACGCGCACGCGGACGCGCACAAAAATGCCGACGCCCTATAAGGTGCTGATGCTCAACGACGATTATACGCCGATGGAGTTCGTGGTGCTCTGCTTGCAGCGTTTTTTCCGAATGAGCATGGATGATGCTACTCGGGTCATGCTTCATGTCCACCAAAAGGGCGTGGGCGTATGCGGTGTGTTTTCATATGAAGTCGCCGAAACGAAAGTAACACAAGTTATGGATTTCGCGCGGGAGAATCAGCATCCGCTCCAATGCACGCTTGAGAAGGCTTAAGATCGTAGGATCTTAGCCTGCCTTGATCTCGCCATAACACTGTTACAGCTTGCCGATTGTCCAAGAATGAACCAGTGTATTTATCTGTATGATCGAGTTTGCCAATTTCACTGATACAAGCGACGGCAAGAACCGGCGGCTAAGCTTTTCAGGCGGCCTAACGCTAGCGCGGATGGGTGACTTGCCCAAGCGGCTTTCGGCGGTTGAAGGTGCCGTCAACCAGATTGACCTCAGCGAGGTTGACCGGGTTGATACCGTTGGCGCATGGCTAATTTATCGGCTTGGCAAGGATCAGAACGCAATAATCTGCGGCGCCAGCGACGATACACGCCACTTGATCGGTCAAGTCGCAAAAGCTGATGAGCCTGTCAAAATGCGGCCTGAGCCGCTTAATCCTGTCTTGCGTGTGCTTCAGGAAGTCGGAGATTCAACAACAACTGCGATGCAGACCCTTTATGGCCTCCTCGGTTTTTTTGGAGCAATTTTGATCGCAATTGCAGGTGTAATGCGGCACCCCTCGCGCTTCCGCGTCAATGCAGTCATTCAACGCTTTGAACTCGTCGGGGTCAAGGCACTTGGCATTGTCGGGCTAATGAGTTTTTTGATCGGTATTGTCATCGCGCAGCAAGGCGCGGTGCAACTCTCGCAATTTGGTGCAGAGTCTCTCACCGTTAACTTGATCGGACGGATCACCACGCGCGAACTTGGCGTGCTGATGACAGCAATCATGGTCGCGGGCAGATCAGGCTCAGCCTTTGCGGCGCAGATCGGCACGATGAAGCTGAATGAAGAGATTGATGCGATGCGCACCATTGGTGTTTCGCCGATCGAAGCCCTGGTGCTCCCCCGATTGCTCGCAGGCATCCTGATGATGCCTCTGCTAGCCTTTTACGCGATGATTGTGACGATGCTTGGCGGCGGGATATTCTGCTGGCTATCGCTCGATATCCCACCGATCACTTATGTGCAGCTCCTGCGCGAAGTCATACCAATGACTGATCTGGCAGTCGGCATGACTAAAGCACCTGTGTTCGGTGCGATCATCGCAATCACAGGCTGTTTTCAAGGGATGCTGGTTGAAGGCAATGCTGAAGAGGTCGGTCTCAAAACCACCGCTGCGGTGGTTCAGGCGATTTTCCTGGTGATCGTGCTTGATGCGTTTTTTGCAGTGTTTTTCACTTGGATCGGCTGGGTATGAACCTCAATGACCCTATCGCGATCCGCGTACGCGGCATCGTCAACCGTTTTGGCGCACAAACAGTGCATGACGGGGTTGATCTTGATGTCCGCAATGGCGAAATCCTTGGCGTAGTTGGCGGCTCGGGCACGGGGAAATCTGTACTCATGCGCTCGATAATTGGCCTTAAAACCCCCGAAGCCGGTGAGGTTGAGATTTTCGGCGAATCGATGCTCAACCGCGAAGAGGATGAAGCGCTCGCGATCCGCAAACGCTGGGGCGTATTGTTTCAGGGCGGCGCACTCTTTTCCACGCTCACCGTAGCTGAAAATGTTCAGGTGCCGCTGCGCGAATTTTATCCCGAGCTTGACCAGGATCTGCTTGACGAAATTGCGGCCTATAAGGTCGTCATCACTGGGCTTCCTGCAGACGCCGGCCCGAAATATCCATCCGAGCTTTCGGGCGGCATGAAAAAACGTGCGGGTCTCGCGCGCGCACTGGCGCTTGATCCGTTACTGTTATTCCTTGATGAGCCGACCGCCGGACTTGATCCTATTGGCGCAGCAGCCTTTGACGAACTTACGCTCAGCCTCAAGAAAACCCTTGGGCTGACGGTTTTTTTGATTACGCATGATCTTGATACACTTTATGCAATTTGTGACAGGGTGGCCGTCCTTGCGGATAAAAAAGTTATCGCGGTTGGCACAATTGATGAACTTCTAGCACTCGATCACCCTTGGATTCAGGAGTATTTCAACGGCCCGCGCGGGCGGGCGGCAACTGCGGCCATTGATCGCAAAGTGAAAATAGAGGCATAGACGGCATATGGAAACCAGATCGAACCATATCCTTGTTGGCGGCGTCGTGCTTGCACTTATCGCTAGCCTAGCTGCTTTCGCGATTTGGCTTGCGGGCGTTGGGGGTGGCGCGAGAAAAGAATATGATATTTTCTTCCGCCAGTCGGTGCAGGGCATTGCCAAGGGCGCAGGCGTAAGCTTCTCGGGCGTCCCTTCGGGCAGCGTTGAAAAGATCGAACTTTGGAAACAGAATCCCGAATTCGTCCGCGTCCGCATTTCAGTGAATGATGAAGTACCGGTTTTGGTGGGAACGACTGCATCAATTCAAGCCGTCAGCTTCACTGGCCCGTCGCAAATCCAGCTTGATGGTGCTGTCAAAGGAGCCCCGCCGATTGAGGAAATTGGCCCTGCCGGTGTTCCTGTAATCCCGACGCGCAGCGCTGGGCTTGGCGCGCTGCTCAATAATGCGCCACAACTGGTCGAACGTCTCTCAACGCTCACCGAGCGGCTTACCGAAATCATGAGCGACGAAAACCAGAAACGGCTTGGCAATATCCTCGCTAATACTGATCGGCTGACCGGAGCGCTTGCTGATAGCGGCCCTGATCTTCAGGCCTCAATCGCTGAAACGCGTAGCACGATCAAGCAGGCCGGGGTCGCCGTGGCAGCGCTTGGCCAGCTTGCGGGCACGACCGAGGAACTGGTGAATGCCGAGGGGCGGCCAATGATTGCCGATCTTCGCAAAACCGTTGCACAGGCACAGCGCAGCATGGAAAGCCTCGACGCTGCGATCAACGATGCACGCCCTGGTCTGCGCGCGCTTTCCACGCAGACTATGCCCGAGATCAACCTGCTGATCCGCGATTTAAGGACAATGTCTGAATCGCTTGGGTCGGTAGCGAACAAGCTTGATCAAGGCGGAGCGGCCTCGCTTATCGGCGCGCCAACGCTACCAGACTATAAACCGGGGAGACGCCCATAATGAAGCGCTATTTAATTATCGCGGCAGCACTTCCGCTTTCGGCTTGTATCAGTTTTGGCGCAAAACCGCCACCATCCCTACTGACGCTGACGTCTGCTACGGCACCGACTGCGAACGCAGGACGATCGGTCAATGCAAGTGAAGCGATTACGGTCGCGGTGCCAGCCGTCCCGCAAGCGATAGCGAGCACGCGCGTGCCGGTGTCGGTCAACGCCACAGCAATTGCCTATGTCGAAGATGCAGTTTGGGTCGAAGCGCCCGCGCGCCTATTTCAACGCTTGCTGAGCGAGACCATCACAGCGAAGACCAGAAAAACCGTGCTCGATCCAAAGCAATCTGCCCTAGTGCCCGCAATGCAACTGACTGGCCAATTGTTGCGGTTCGGGGTTGACGAAACAACCAGTGACGCAGTGATCGTCTATGATGCCGTGCTGACGCACGACGCTGGCAAAACCGTAATGACCCGCAGGTTTGAGGCGCGTAGCAAGGCCGCAACCATTACGGCAAAACCCGTCGGAGATGCGCTTAACCTCGCCGCCAACAGCATCGCAACCGACATCGCAACTTGGGTGGGCGAAATCAAATAAGTGGCGTCAGTCAACCTCAGGCAGCAGAAACTTGATCTTGCGGCTTGAAAAATCGACTGACACACGCTGAAAGCTACGCAACCCCTCCATGCCCAACAGCATTGCCGGCTTTCCCGTGAGATCGAACAGTTTGAACGGATGCGCGTCAGCAAACGCAATCGGCGAGTTTTTCATCGCGATATTACCTACACGCATATTGTCGACCACAATATAGTCTGCTGGAGTACGCTTGCCAAGCACATCCGACATTTCGACCGTTTTCACCGGAAGCTTTGAATTGCGTTTGATCATCAGTCGTTTCAGGCGTGAGTTTCCAACCGAATTTTCAGCCCCGGTATCAACCACAACCCACACTTTTTGCCCATTGGCATCAGCGTCGACCATCACCAACTGGCCAAGGCGCGTTTTAGCCGTCACCACGATCATACCTTGATCTTCAAGAGGGCTTGCATCATTTTTGGACGATGGCACCACGACCATCGTCATGGCTTTGAAATCCATTATAATTCGCTGCCCCTTAAGGCTGTCGATTCCAAGCAGGCCATCCCCGCCAAGATTGCGCGCAGGAAGGGCAGCGGCCCGCACATCGCGCGCGGTATTACTTGACACCTGCACACTATCAATCGTCACAATCCGCACGTCGCGCTCGCCGCCCATTGCATGGAGCCGCGCCTTGCCAGCCTAAGGCAAGCCAAGCCGCTCGGCAAGTTCACTCGAAATCACCGTGCGGTCAGCTCCTGTATCTATCACAAATCGAAACGGCCCCTGCCCATTGATCATAACTGGCACCGTCATCCGCAGTGCATCATCTTCAGCGGTAGCGATAATGTCTTCCACGGGCACAATCGGCGCGGGGATAGACTCAGCCTTGGCTGCGCCACTTGTGAGGGCAATGCCGCTTAGTGCGAGCAATAATGAATGCTTGATCCGCATGATCTCGTTCCAATTTAGTACGCACCCCTCAAAACCAAGATAGGCTGATCGCGCGCGACGTCAACTAGGTGTTTAGTCCCGGCATTTGATGGTGTAATATTCAGCCGTCAATGGAAGGA
>JBBTEI010000126.1:0-5579 GCA_038042405.1 Pseudomonadota bacterium | reverse complement strand
CAAAGGCGAGTGCCTATTTCAACATCCGGGGAACCAGCGATTATATTCATGCGGGCGGCAATGAAGGCTTTGTCGAACCGGTGCTATTCCTCGACGGTGCTGCGCGGCTTGGTGGAATTGTTGCCGAATCGGAAGCGTCGTGGCAGCCGGGCACGCGGGGTGTTGATTTTCAGAGACTTGGTTCGCGACTGGTGATCGATGATCAGAAAAATCTGGTTCGCTGGTCGGCAGGCGACCTCCAGCCGATTGCGCGCAATTTCCAGTCCTCGCCCGACATCGCCGGAATTTCCCTGTTTCGTTCCTATAGCGTCCTCCAGCCGCAGCAGATCATCCGCCCGCGCGGTGATCGCAGCTTCAAGCTTGACAGACCGTCGACCGTTGAGGTTCAGGTCAACGGCCAGACCGTTCGACGACTTCAACTCAATCCGGGGACATTCGACCTGCGCGATTTTCCCTTTACTCAGGGCGCGAACGAAATTCGCCTGACCGTGCTTGACGATAGCGGTCGTTCCGAAATCCTCCGCTTCAATGTATTTCTTGATCAGTCGCAACTTGCCAAGGGGCTGAGCGAATTTGGCCTTTATGCCGGGGTGAAGTCGCCACTCGGTCTGCGCGGGCCGCGCTATTCCGATGATCCCATCTTCACCGGTTTCTACCGGCGCGGTATCAGTGACCGGGTGACCATCGGGGTCAATGCCCAAGCCGATAAGACCGTCCGGATGGGGGGCGGCGAAGCCGTGTTCGGCACCAGCATCGGCACGATTGCGAGCAGCTTTTCGCTGTCGGACATTGATCGTTTCGGCAGTGGCCGCGCCAGCGTTGTGACCTTCCAGCGGCTGATCCAGCGGCGCGGTAGCCAAGCCGATTCGCTTAACATATTTGGCGAAACCCGCAGCCGCAATTTTGCGTCGCTGGGCACGGTGACGCCGAGCAATCCCTTCAAATATGAAGTGGGTGGCGGTTACTCGCGCGCGTTCAGCGAAAGCATCTATGGTGGATTTGACGGTCGCTTTTCAAAGGGCCGTGACAGTCAGCGTGACGTCCAGAGCTACCGCGCTACGGCTGGCTGGCGCTTGTCCTCTGCAGCCAGCTTTACTGCAGATGCGCGCTATGAACGGGACAATCGCGGCTCACGCGTGGGCGGCCTGCTTTCGCTGACAGTCAGGCTGGGTCGCTATTCAAGCGTACGTACCGACTATGACTCGCGCGATAATCGTGCTCGGACCTCATTCCAGACGCTCAAAGGCCAAGGCGTCGGTTCTTATAATATCACTGCTGATGTTGAGCGGAGCGACCGGGGATCCGGGGTTAACTTCAATGGCAACTATTTCACCAATCGGGCCGAGCTTGGGATCAGCCATTTCGGCACGTTCGAACCCGATTTCGGTGGGCGGACGAGCGAGCGCACGTCGTTCCGCTTCGGCACGTCTCTGGCACTCGCGGATGGTGCGGTATCGGTCGGTCGGCCGATCTTTGACAGTTTCGCAATCGTCAAACCACACAAATCGCTCAAAGCCACCGATATTGTCGTCGAACCATCGCAGTTCGGGTTTACCGGCAATAGTGGCATTCTCAAGGCGGCGACGCACCCGAGCATCAGTTCCTATTCGGAACGGACAGTGACGGTCGATGCCCCTTCTGCCAAGCCCGGTACCGATCTCGGTCAGGGCTCATTCCGGCTGTTCCCACCCTATCGTAGTGGTTATCGGCTTGAAGTTGGATCGGCATATTCGGTTACAGCGATTGGCCGCATGGTTGATGTCGACGGTGAACCGGTCGCGCTCATTACCGGCACTGTGAGCGAAATCGCGCATCCCGAACGCCCCAAAACCACGGTCTTCACCAACCGTGAAGGTCGCTTCGGCGCGAGCGGACTGGCACCTGGCAAATGGCGCCTTGAAATGCTTGATGCCAAAAAATCACAGTTTGAATTTACGATCCCGGAAGATGCTGACGGCATAGTCCGTCTCGGCGACATCAGCCCGGCCAAAGGACGATAAGCATGAACACCAACACCCGTCTTCTCAGCCTGATCATTGCAACCCTCACGCTCTTCGGCTTGACATCTGGTGCCTATGCACAGTCCGCCACATGCGGTATCACTGGGAACGCGACGGCAAGTGCGGCGAGCTATGACCCGTTCAATCCGACGGGACTGGGCTCGACGGCTGTCCAGCTCAGTCTGCGCCGCGTCAATGGCGCGGGTGGTCAAAAGACCAATGTCGTCAATTTCTATTTGAAGGGGCAGAATGCCGCGGCCGATGGAATCATGATTGTGCCGACCAGCGTCGTGGTTGACGGCAATTTTTCTGGAACCGGGCTGAACATTTTCTATAACTTTGCCCAAGCAGCGCCCATCCTTGCGCCAACCTCGCAAACCCCGAGTGGTTCGAATCGTTTCCTCAAAATCGAATTTACCGGCAATAATGCCGCGTCCGATTTCGCCACGGTGATCTTCAACGTCACACTACCCGCCAATCTCAACCTTAACGCATCGGCGACGCTGCCGTTTGATGCGATCTTCGCGTGCAGCACCAGCGGCGGCGGTCCGGCAACGCAGCAGACCGGTTCGATCTCTAACGCTATATCGTTCCCGATCACCGTGCTGAGTGCTTTACAGGCAAGCTATGTGGGTACCGCGCTTGATTTTGGCGATGTTGGCGATGTCGCGGCGGGGCAGACCACCGGCCCGACCTCGATCAACAACCATGTCCGGGTTCGCAGCTCTGGCCCCTATTCACTGATGCTGACTTCGCAAAATGGCTATAAGTTGACCTTTTCTGGCGGTAATCTTGCCGAGCCGCTCCAGACATTGAACTACAGTGCAAGATTCGCTGGACAAACACGCAGTGCCGCGAGCCCGACATTTGCCACTGTCACCTGCCTACGCGCTGGTGTCCCCGCCGCTGAGGCCGACATATTACCGCTCCAGGCAACACTGCTTGAGGGCGGGCAGGGCAAGATGGCTGCAGCAAATTATTCGGATATTTTGACAATCACGGTTACGCCGCTCGTCACTTCGGCGCCCTCACAGTTTAGCTGCCCGGCGCTTTAGAGCGCGACGATCCGGAACGAAATATTGCCGCCGCTTACCCCTTCGGGCAGGTCAAGCGCGAGGCTGCGGGCATTGATTGCCGCGATTGACGAACCGCTCACGCGTGTCGTTCCTGATTGCGATAGGAGAACCCGCGTGCCGTCAACGACAAGGCTCGCGCCCGCGAATGCCGGTGAATAGTCTGCATAGACTTCATAGCCACCCGGGCTGTTGCAAAATTCGTTGAGCGCGCCGAGCGACACTTCACCAGCGGACGGCGCAACAATCGTTGCATCAACCGAAGCCCGGCAGATGACTGGCACGATGCCGCTGATCCCGATGCTATATTGGCCTGAACCGACCGCGACATTAGGGCTTGATCCATGTGCGGGAAGCGTGGCAATCAACATTGCGCTGGCCACCACTACTGAAAGCTGTTTGAGCATATGATGCACTCCAATTTTAGCCGGACAAGTGGATCTATCCGGCCAATATGGAATGGGTATCGCACCAACGAATGAAGTCGTGATGCACAGCCATGGTTAATAGCGTGCTAGGGATCTCCAATAGGTGTTGTGGTTCGCCGCTGTGCTGAATCAAGATATCGCGGCAAAGCATAAAGGTTAAATTTTCTCCCAATTCTGCCAAAGTAGTGTTAGCGCAAAACCATATCTACCAAAAACCAAGCCGCAAAATAATAATGGGGATAACAAAACCACGACATGGCTATTGCCAACGCGAAGACCAATGGCGCCGCAGCGTGTAACGCTGAGGCGGATCGCTGCGCTGGTAGGGGAAGGGGGATTCCCAGTTAATTTCACAAAGATTAGCATCAATGAAGCCAAGGCAAGTCAACAAAACCAGCATATTTGCAGTGGCTTATGAGGAGTATCTAAGCCCACAATCAATCACAACCCTATTGCAATTTTCACAGCAACAGAGAATTTATCTCAAAATAGGTAATCTTCGTCACAACAGAGATCGGTTTGCAGATGACCACTACCACCGCCAATATTTGTTGCAAAACTGACAAATCAGTCGTCCCGATATGTAGCCATGGCTTGCCCCATTGCCCTGATCGCCGCTACTTTGGCCGTCAACGCGCCCCAATCATTGGCTTCGGCGATAGGAGCCCAGATCGCTTCAACCTCTTCGATCTGCATGGAACAGCGCGATTCCCCAGACCAATAGCTGTGCGTAAGCGGGCGGGCTGCGGTGTAGCTGTTGATCGCCTTCATGAATGGGGCGAAATTTTCGCCTGCGTAAAAACCGTCGATGGGTGATGGGCTGCGCCGCGATCCCCCGGCCCAATCGAAGAAGAAGCGGTCAATGCTGACCTCGCCGTGGCCGAGCGCCATCGTGATTGTCCGCACCAGCTCCAGATCTTGCGCCGCGTCGTGCGGGGCGACCCCGAGCCGCCAGAGGAAGCGATCAGCAATCGCGCTTTGATATGCCGGGGCAAATGTGCCCGCCGCTTCGTTGAGCGCGTCGATTTCGGCGATAGACGCCAGCGCGTTGCCAAGCTGCACCACATCCCAGTGGATCGCCTCGGCTTGGCGTCCGAACGCGTATAGCCCGCCTTCGTCAAAATAGGCGGCGGTGAAGCCGGGATCGAATGTCGGGGTAAAGCGCCACGGGCCATAGTCGAAACTCTCGCCCGAGATGTTGATATTGTCGCTGTTGAGTACGCCGTGGACGAAGCCCGCCGCCATGTAAGACGCCGCGAGCGCGCCGCCGCGTTTGGCAACATGAGTGAGCAAGCGCGCGGGCGCATCACCGCCGCCGGGTTCGCCGTAATAATGCAACAGCGCATAATCGGTCAGCCGCCGCAGCGCTGCTTCATCGCCAATCGCTGCAAGCCTTTGAAAACTGCCGACGCGGATATGGCCATGGCTCAATCGCACCAGCACTGCCGAGCGGGTGGGGGAGGGCTCATCACCCCGGTGAAGCGCCTCGCCGGTTTCGATCACCGAAAAGGTTTTGGAGGTGTTGACGCCGAGCGCCTCCAGCATTTCAGTCGCGAGGATCTCGCGCACCGCACCTTTGAGCGTCAGTCTCCCGTCGCCGAACCGGCTATAGGGCGTCTGGCCTGAGCCCTTGGTGCCAAGATCAAGCAAGCGGTCATGGCCGTCGCGCACCTGTGCGAATAGGAAACCACGACCGTCGCCAATATCAGGGTTATAGTTGCGGAATTGATGCCCGTGGTAGCGCAGCGCGAGCGGCTGCGGCAGATTGTCCTCAAGCGGAACAAATCGTCCGAAATGCTGCACCCAGGCTTCATCGCTCAAATGGCCAAGCCCCACCGCGTCCGCCCAGCGATCATTGCGGAAAATGAGCTTGGCATCGGGAAAGTCAGCCGCTGTGACAGGATCACCAATAAAATCTGCTATTTCGTTGATTGCAGGGTCGGGATGATACGCTGCGGGTTGCGGTATTGTGGGCATCGCGCGATATGGGGGCGATGGTGGCACAAAAGCAATATGAAGATCGATATTGGTGGTCAAAGGACGGGCTGCGGCTACATTATCGTGATTATGCGGGTCGG
>JBBTEI010000125.1:0-14601 GCA_038042405.1 Pseudomonadota bacterium | reverse complement strand
ATCAAGCATACGATTAAGCAGCTTGAGAAATGGATGCGCCCTGAGCGGCGTAAGCTGCAATTCCCGCTTGGGTTGCTTGGTGCAAAGGGTACGGTTGAGTATCAACCAAAAGGTGTGGTGGGGATCATCGCGCCGTGGAATTTTCCAGTTCAGTTGACGATGGCACCGATGGCGGGCGCGTTTGCGGCGGGCAACCGGGTGATGGTCAAATCATCCGAGTTCACGCCAACGGTCGCAGCGCTTTTTGAAGAGCTTGGCCCCAAATATTTTGATGCGAGCGAAGCGGTATTTTTTAGCGGCGGGCCCGATATTGGACAGGCTTTTGCCAAGCTACCATTTGACCATCTGCTCTTCACTGGTGCTACGGGCGTCGGCAAGCATATCCTTCATGCAGCGGCGGATAATCTGACGCCGGTTACGTTGGAGCTTGGCGGTAAATCACCAACGATCATCGGCAAATCGGCTGATGTCGCACAGGCAACCCAGCGGATTGCACTTGGTAAGATGCTCAATGCAGGGCAGATTTGCCTTGCGCCCGATTATCTGATGGTACCGAAGGATAAAGAAGCGATGGTTGTTGAGGGCATGAAAAATGCCGTCAGTGTGATGTATCCGACTTTGCTCGAAAATCCTGATTATACCTCGGTTGTTAACGCGCGGCACCGCGACCGGTTGAACAGCTATCTTGATGATGCGCGCGCGAAGGGTGCTGATGTGGTTGAGATCAACCCGGCGGGCGAGGATTTTGCCAGTTCAAACCGCAACAAGATGCCGCTTTATCTCGTCCGCAATCCAACCGATGATATGACGGTGATGCAGGAGGAGATTTTCGGGCCGATCCTGCCGATCAAAACCTATGACCGGGTTGAAGAGGCGATTGATTATGTCAACGCGCATGATCGCCCGCTTGGCCTTTATTATTTCGGACAAGACGCAGGTGAAGAACGGCGCGTGCTTGATCGCACCATCTCGGGCGGTGTTACGGTCAACGACGTGGTTTTCCATGTTTCAATGGAGGAGCTTCCTTTTGGCGGAGTTGGCCCATCAGGGATGGGCGCCTATCACGGACACGAAGGCTTCAAGACCTTCAGTCATGCCAAAAGCGTTTACCGGCAGCCTAAAATCAACGTGGCGAAACTCGCCGGGTTTATGCCGCCTTATGGCGCGGCGACGGCTAAGGCGATTGCGCGCGATTTGAAAGTTTAGGCAACATAGTATCCATTTTTATTTGAAACTGGTCTTGTGTCGAGCGATGAGCGCGCTACAATGTGAACGCTGATTACAATATGGGGCGCGTCTTGCGGATTCTGGCTTTTTTGGTGATTACAGCAACGGCTTTATCAGGCTGTAATATGGCACCGCCCTCACCAAAGGCTGATCCGCTGATCAGTGTGAGGCTTGGCCAGGTGCGGCCTGCCGATGCTGCGCAAAGTGTGATTGGCGCTGGTACGCTTGCCCTCCGGCTGGAGACGCCGCTTGGCTTTACTTCGGCTGGCCGGATTGCGCAGATATTGGTGCAGGAAGGCGATGTTGTTAATCGCGGACAGCTGCTTGCTGTGCTTGATACGACGTCAGTTGAAGCTGAGCTTTCGGCGGCCAATGCTGAAGCCGTGCGCGCCGAGGCAGAACTCAAGCGATCAAGCCTGTTATTGAAGGATGGCTGGGTAACACAGCCGCGTGTCGATAGCGCGCGCGCCGCCGCCGAGGCTGCGCGTGCCGCAGTCCGTGCACGGCGGTTTGCGAGTGATACTGCGAAGATATTGGCGCCAACTGTGGGCATTATTCTGGCGCGTTCGGCGGAGCCATCGCAGGTTGTAAATGCCGGAACTCCTGTGGTTATTATCGGTGAAGCCAGCGGGGGTTTTGTACTGCGTGTTGCGCTGAGCGACCGTGAGGTGGCGCGTATTGTGCGCGGCGCACCAGCTTCGGTGCAATTTGAGGGGCTGGGGCCGGAAGTTTTCAAGGGGCAGGTGATCGAGGTCGGCGGTCGGGCTGGCAGCGGGACAGGCGCGTTCGAGATCGAGATTGCCGTACCACGCGTTCCCCGTTTGCGCTCCGGGTTGATCGGAACCGCGAATATCAGCGCCGCGCCACAGCAAGCCGATACCAAACAGGTTGTAGTACCGCCGACTGCGATTTTTTCGCCGCGCGCCGGCGGTGCGTTGGTCTATGTCGTGGGCCGTGATAATCGCGCACAGCTTCGTACCGTAACGATTGATGATGCGCGTGATGAAGGCGTGATTGTAACTGGCGGGATTGCCGCCGGTGAATGGGTTGCAGTGGCGGCACTTGATCGATTGCGTGATGGACAGCAGATCGTGCCAGTGAAAACACGCTGATGCTTGCCGAATTCGCGGTGCGCCGCTGGCAAATCACGCTGGTCGCGTTTCTGCTGCTCGCATTGCTTGGCATCAACGCATTCCTTTCGATCCCGCGTTCGGTTGATCCACATTTCGGAATCGAGAATACGATTGTTACTGCGGTTCTGCCTGGCGCTGACGCAGCCGAGATCGAAGAGACGCTGGCTAAGCCGATTGAAGATGTTCTCCAAGGGCTTGATAACGTCAAAGACATCCGTTCGACCAGCAGTGACGGTGTTGCCGTTATTAATGTTAATTTCATTTACGGCACCGATGCCGAACAATCGCTTGATCGCACGATCAGAGAAGTGACTGCGATCCGCGCGCAATTACCATCGGGTTTGTCGCGCCTCGATTTCCGGCGGCCACGCACAACCGAGGCCGCGGTGCTTCAGCTTGCCCTTGTTAGCGAAAGCGCGTCGTGGCGGCGGATGGAGAAATATGCCTCTGATCTCCGTGATACGCTAAACATTGTTCCAGGGGTTCGCGCTACGGCAATTTCGGGGTTGGCCCAACCCGAAGTGCATGTCTCGGTTGATACTGGCAAGCTGTCCCAACTTGGGCTTGCGCCGACTTCGGTTGCAGCGACGATCGGTGCGGGCGGGCTTGAATTGCCGACCGGATCTGTCCAATCGGGTGAGCGCCGTTTGAACGTCGACGCTGGCGGCGCATATCGTGCGCTTCCCGATATTGCGGCGCTGCCGCTCCGTCTGAATGATGGAAGGCTGCTGCGGGTTGGGGACGTCGCGACGGTTAGCTGGGGCGAAGCCGAGCAACTTCACATCACGCGCTATAATGGCAAGCGTGCTATGTTTGTTTCAGTGAAGCAGAAGGATAATGTGAGTGCCACAGTGTTGCGTGATGCGCTTATCAAAGCGGTCGATAGCTATCGCGCGACGCTGCCGCCCGATTTCACACTTGAGCTTGGTTTTGATCAAAGCCGCGATATTGAACGGCGGCTTGGCCAACTAAGTACCGATTTCATTATCGCACTGGCACTTGTTCTGGTTACGCTGCTGCCGCTCGGGCTGCGCGCCTCGGGTGTGGTGATGCTTTCGATCCCGCTTTCGCTGGCGATGGGTGTTTTTATTTTATCGCAATTCGGGTTCACGCTTAATCAGATTAGCATTTCAGGCTTCATCATTTCGCTTGGCCTGCTGGTGGACGATTCGATCGTCGTAACCGAAAATATCGAACGTCATTTGCGTGAGGGAGACGATCCCCAAACAGCGGCGATCCGGGGTACGCGTGAAATTTCGGCGGCGGTGCTTGGTTCGACCGGGGTGCTGATGTTTGCATTCCTGCCGATTGCGAACCTGCCTGAAGGCTCAGGCGATTTTGTGCGCGGATTGCCAGTGGCTGTGCTTTCGACGGTTGGCAGTTCGCTGCTCGTGTCGCTCACCATCATTCCATTTTTTGCGAGCCGTTTTCTCAAAGGCGGGCAGGGGCCACATGGCAATCGCTTTCTCCAGATCGTGACGCGCGGGATCGAGCGATTTTATCAACCGGTGCTTCACCGCGCGCTTGATAACCCGAGGAAAACCTTATGGGGTACACTGATCGGGTGTTTGGCGATCTTTGCGACGGTGCCGTTTATAGGCTTCAGCTTTTTCCCGACGGCGGATTCACCCTATTTCATGGTGCGCGTCGAAGCGCCCGAAGGCAGCAGCATCGGCGCGACGGATCGCATCGTTCGCGATGTTTCTGCAATAGTCGCCGAAGAGGATATCATCACTGGGCGCATGGACAATGTCGGGCGTGGTAACCCACAGATTTTTTACAATAATATTCCGCGCGAAAATGACACGCGCTACGGCGAGATTTTCGTGACGATCAAAGAATGGGACCCGCGCGAAGGGCCAAAGCTGGTTGAGCGCCTGCGAGCCCGCCTCGCACGTTTCCCATCAGCGCGTGTCACTGTTGTCCAGTTTGATGCAGGCCCGCCGGTTGAAGCACCCGTGGCGTTCCGCATTGTTGGCCCGGATACGCAGATGCTTACCAAGCTTTCCGGGCATGTCGCCCAGATTTTGCGCGACATGCCCGGCACACGTGACGTTGAAGATCCGCTCGCGATCAACCGGGTTGATCTTGATCTCGGGATTGATCCCGCCAAGGCAAACCTGCTCAATGTTACGCCGGAGGCAATCCGCCGGACGGTGCGTCTGGCGCTTTCGGGGGAGCGGGCAAGCACGCTGCGTGATGTGGAGGGCGATAGTTATCCCGTGATCGTGCGCCTGCCGTTTGACGGCGTGCATCCGGTTTCGGCGCTCAATCAAATCTATGTGCCCTCGCTTGATGGCCAAAGCATCGCACTACGCGATATAGCGACGCCGCGCCTCAAAAATGCCCCGGCAAAGATTAATCGCTACAAATTGCAGCGTGCCGCCACAGTAACGGCGTACGTAAAGTCAGGCTTTCTTGCCTCGCGGATATCGCGTGATACACAGGCCAAGCTTGATGCGATCAAGCTGCCTGCGGGCTACGCATTCCTGTTGGGCGGTGAGGCCGAAGCGGCAGCACGGAGTGGCGAAGGGCTTGGTGGCGTTATTCTGCTCTCAGTCTTTGGCATTTTTGGCGTGTTGGTAGCCGAATTCGGGCGTTTCCGTGAGGTCAGTGTCGTTGCAGGGGTTATCCCGCTGGGGCTGGTTGGCGGGCTTTTGGCACTGCTGTTGACAGGATATTCGCTCTCATTTCTGTCAATTATCGGCTTTGTAGCACTCATCGGGATCGAGATTAAAAATTCGATCTTGCTTGTTGATTTTACGGCCCAACTGCGTGACCGTGGCCTTGAACTTCGTGAAGCGATTGAGAAAGCAGGCGAAATTCGTTTCCTTCCGGTGTTGCTGACCTCGATTACGGCAATTGGCGGACTGCTGCCGCTCGCGCTATCAGGTGCGCCGCTTTATGCGCCACTGGCTTGGGTGATTATTGGCGGGTTGATTTCATCGACCTTGCTCTCGCGGATCGTGACGCCGGTGATGTATCTGCTAATTGCACGAAGATAGCTTTGTAAATCCCTAGAAACATGGACTTTTGTTACAAACCTTTCCACTTTTTTAACCAATTTACCCTATCAAAGAGACATATAAATAGGGCAATCAATGATGTGGGCACGCTTAGTTAAATTCAAAAATGGTCGGCAAACGCGCGGGAATGGTATATTGTTATGGGCCTGTGTGCTCAGCCTGATTTGCGGTTTGATCGAATTTGGGTTGCCTCTTGAAAATATGCTGCGCTACGCTCGCAATGAAATTCGCCCGCAAAAAGCGAGCGGCGATATCATCGTAGTCGGGATCGACGGGCGTAGCCTCAATGAAGTTAAGCGCTGGCCGTGGCCGCGTGCCTATCATGCCCAAATGATCGATACGCTCAATCGTGCAGGTGCCAAGCGCATCTTTTTTGATTTCAATTTTGATTCCTACAGCGATCCAGCAAATGATAAAGCGATGGTCGAAGCCTTGAAGCGTGCACCTGACAATGTGTTTCTAGCATCACGGTTGGTGATTGATCAGGCGACAGGTGTTCGTACTGACCACGTAAGTATACCTGAGTTTGCTGCGCACTCACAACTAATAAATATCAATGCTGAGATTGATCCATTTGGGATACCCCTTGCATTTCCATATAAAATTGAAATTGCGGGAATAGTGAATCAGTCCATGGCTTCGGCTCTAGCCAATGTTTCTGGAGAAATAGGTGAATATTTTCGTATTGACTATGCTATACAAACTGAAACCATAAGAAATATCAGCGCAGTTGATGTGTTAAAACAAAAATTTCCGAAAGGTGTATTTCTAAATAAGGATGTTGTCATCGCCTTGTCGACAATTGAGATGGGCGATATGTACCGGATGCCCGGCTCAGGCCATACTTCGGGTGTGTATTTTACTGTGCTGGCTGCGGAGACACTCAAGCGTGGCAAGCCTCTTGAATATAGCTGGTTCGGGCCGTGGGCGATAGCGATCGTGCTCACCGCAGCATTTATGCGCAGCCGCCGAAAACTCCTCCGCAGGTCAATCTTCGGTGTTGGTGTCGTTGGACTATTGACGATACCACTGGTGCTCGAACAGGAGTTGATTTTCCTGCAAACGGTACCCGCATTACTTGCTTTCGCTATTGTTGGGGTTGCCCGTGCCCGTGCCAATTTTCGCAAGCAACTGCATGATAGCGGTATCACCAACAATATTTCGGGACTGCACAACCTTGCGGCGTTGCATGAGATTGAGGCGAAACCGGGTTCGACATTGATTGCTATGAAAATCCATAACTATCTGGCGATCAAATCGACGGTGACCGCCCAACATGAAAAGCTGTTGATCGATCAAATCGTTTCACGGATCAGCCTCGGTGTTGAGCGCGCCAATCTTTATCAAAGCGATGATGGTGCCTTCGTTTGGGTTGCGGATAACATCAGCCACGTCATAGCGGTGGAGCGTATTGATGCGCTTCACTCGATTTTCCGCAGCATTATCAAAGTCGGTGATCAGTCGGTCAATCTGTTCGTCACTTTTGGGATTGACCGTGATGATACGCGTTCACTTCCCAACCGTGCGAGTACTGCAATTCTTGCGGCCGATGAAGGTGCCAAAAATGGCGATCGTTGGTCGCTTTCCGATGCTGATAAATCCAAAGAACGCAGTGCCCAATTATTTCTTGTGGGCCGGATTGATCAGGCGCTGGCCAATGGCGAGATATGGGTCGCCTATCAACCCAAGCTTGATATCGCGACCAATCGCATTTGTGGCGCGGAGGCACTTGTTCGCTGGACGCACCCTGATCGCGGGATGATTAGCCCTGATGAATTTATCAAGATGGCAGAAGAGCAGGATCGGATTGATAATCTGACGCTCTATGTGCTTGAAAACACGATAAAGACTTCGGCGGCTATCAACAACCACGGCGTAGATTTTGAAATTGCGGCCAATCTTTCGCCGCGCGCTTTTGCCGGCCTTCCTATTGATGCGATTGCTAGCGCCATGCTCGCCAAATATAATTTGCCAGCACATTGCCTAACCCTTGAAATCACCGAAACCGCGACGATGCGCCCCAATGGCGAATTTATCGCTGTGCTCGAACGATTGCGGATGATTGGCATCAATATCTCGGTTGATGATTATGGCACGGGGCTTTCGACGCTTGAATATTTGCGCGCTATTCCGTCAAACGAGGTGAAGATCGACCGGAGCCTGATCAGTCAAATCGATTTCAGTCCAGAAAGCCGGATGATCGTCAATTCGACGATCCAGATGGTGCACTCGCTGGGGCGGACTGTGGTCGCGGAAGGTGTTGAAACAGACGCGATCCTGAAGCTTGTCTCACAAATGGGCTGCGATAAAGTGCAGGGTTACCTCATCAGCAAGCCAATGCGGTTCCGCGATCTTTGGAACATGATCGGCCATGGGCAGAATACAGCTGCAGCATGACGGCACCCGTAAAAAATACAATCCAAGTTCGCATGGTTAATTAGTTGCTAACCCTATCTAACTGATTTATATGAGTTTCTCCCGGCCCTGCGATTTCGCGGGGATAACAGAGGAGGGTTGGATGACATTGTTTTCGAAAGCGTCGCGAGCTGCGAAACCAGTACGTGGTTTCTGGGATTGGCTTGGTGGTGGCGTTGGCGGTACAGGCGGCAAAGCCTAAGCCGTTTGACCACCTGATTACGAAAGCCCCGGTCTCCGCCGGGGCTTTTTTGTAGTTGTGCAAATGCGCCATATTAGATGGAAATCCGGGCTTTTTTGCCCGAGATTTACAGGTGTGGCTAAGTCTGCATCCTGGGCGGTCGCACTGAGACTGGCTAAGTGCCTGCTCAGGACCCATGCTATTCGAGAGGCTGGTGACCAGAGCTTTATCGTGCTGCAGCCATTGCTGCCTTGATGTTTAATAGGTGGCCAGCGTCCTTCGCGAATCATCAACGCGAATCGGTTTGAAGTGTCGCGTGATTCCCAGCGGCTGTGATCCTAGCAGGCGGATTTTTTCCGTCGGTGCTGTTCGAAAATTTTCACCGGGACTGCGTCTGATCGTTCGCGCTTGGCGGCGAGGCGGGTTGAAGTGATACTGAGCGCCTCGATATGATCGGCTGACAGCGGCCTAGAAAAGACAAACCCTTGAAGATGCGTGCAACCGGCGCGCTGCATCGCTTGCATCTCCTGCTCGGTCTCAATGCCTTCAGCAATAATCTCATGCCCGAGGATGCGCCCGAAATTAACGACGCCTTCGACGATGGCCAGTGCTTGCGGGTTTTGATCAACATCTTTGATAAACCGCCGATCAATTTTCAACCGGTCAAACGGGAAATCGCGAATATAGGCAAGGCTGGAGTACCCGGTACCGAAATCGTCGAGCGCGAGACTGAAACCATGTTCCTTGAGTTGATTGAGGAGTTTGAGCGTTCGCGCATCATTTGCCATCAGGAGCGTCTCGGTAATTTCAATCGTAATCATTTTTGGGGAAACGCCGTGTCGACTTGCTGACTCGACGAGTTCGTTAACAATGGTCGCTGAACGAAGCTGTGCGGGCGATATGTTGATCGCCGTGACGAGGTGTGGCCAGCGCTGGCTGTCTTCCATCGCTTGTTCTATGATGAAACGTCCGAGCGCTGCCATCATCCCGGTTTCTTCAGCGATGCCGACGAAAAGTTCCGGCGAGACATAGCCATGGGTCGCGCTGTTCCAGCGGACAAGCGCTTCAACCGAAGAAATGCGGCCCGTCGTGGCTTCGACAATTGGCTGATAATTGAGGGTCAGTTCACGGTTCGCGATGGCGCGACGCAGGTCAATTTCAATCGCATGACGTTTTTCGAGCTTTGCAGCCATTGGGGCCACAAAATGCGCGGCACGACCACGCCCCATTGCTTTTGCCTCATACAGCGCAATATCTGCTTCGCGCATGATGTCATCAAAGGGCCGATCCAGAGTCGCGCTCGTCACGCCGAGCGATGCCGAGGTTTCAATTTCATGCCCCAGTACTCGGAACGGCACTTCAAAGCTGCCGATCACCAAGTTCGAAAGACGTTCGCCTTCATTGACATGCTGATGCAGCCGAATGACGGCCAATTCATCGCCGCCAAGGCGCGCGACGATGTCGCCCGGCAAGGCGAGGCTTTCGATCCGCCGCGCTACTGCTTTGATCAATTCATCGCCGGCTTGATGGCCAAGTGTATCATTTATATCTTTGAATCGATCGAGATCAATGCATGAGACTGATACAGAAGTGCGCTGAGCATCATGTTCTGCTCGGAGTTCTTCTAGCCGTGCGGCAAGCATTCTCCGGTTGGGTAAGCCGGTTAGCGCATCGTGATTGGCAAGATATTGAGCCTCGACTTCGCGTTTGGCTAGTTCACGCGTAGATCCGAGCAAGCGTTTGAACAAAGCGGTGATTGAGGCCGTTGCGGCAATCAGAACGATCAATATCGCCGGAAGCAAGTCATTTATCAACTCGTTTCCGGGCTGTTTCGGCGTCCAATTGAGGGGACGCATTGATTTGCCGTCGTCGCTGCGCATTGGAAAGGTATCCGCAGCGAGCGCGCCGTTAGCGCCATAGCGCAGATCATTTATTAAAATACTGCGCCCTATATCTTTCAATGCTGCGGTAGTTAGATCAGTCACGGATACCAGAAGATGCGGACGTCTTGACCCCAGCGTTTTATCGAGCGAGGGTGTAATCTCCATCGCGGCTGCAAAGACCGGACGTTTGCCATTTGAAAGAATTGCGGCAGCCCCGCGACCATAGCTACGATCGGTAATTGCGCTTTCTTCGGCCAAATTTTCAGTGAAGCTTGCATCATTTATACGTGGAGATGCGTTTTTCCCACCGCGAATTTGCGCGATCAGCGGTAGAACAAGGCGCGTGAATTGTTCCTGAGTTGCGCGGTCAAGTCGTTGGTCGGAGCCAAAGCCATAAACCGGGCGATTTTGCTCATCAAGCACGAGAATACGGTCATGCTTGTAGGATGTTGTGATGAACACACCGACTTCAACGTCGAGCCAGTCGCCGTCAAACCCGGCCTTGCGTGATTTGAGAACCATTTCATCCCACCAAGCCACGCTGCGCAACTCGCTTAGCGATTGGACAAGACGCAAGCTCAGTGCGTTGTTGATCAATGCGCGCTGTGCCTGGCTGGCCGCTTGGTTCATGCTGTTTGCCGAGTAAAATAGCAAAACGAGCAACAGCGCCGCCAATCCTGCCAGCAATGCAGACATGGGAGCGATCAAGCGCGTCATCACCGGCTGGTTATCTTTTATATTGCTGATTTTCACCCGATCACCATGCTTGAAGATTTCACTTCAACTAGCATGTAATAGGTTAACATTTTGCCGACACCAGCCCATATGAAACTCGGTTAAGTGTTTGATACGAGATGAAAGGTTTATAGTTAACTTTGTGTTGGAATTTTCGATTTTATCCTATTGAAATTGCTTAACAAAAAGTTTATTCTCAACAGTGAAAGACCCAAATAAATTGGATCGCAGAGTGAAGTGTAAAATGCGGTATGACGATTAGTCAGACGGATTCGCTCGGCCTTATATCAGCCGTGTTGCAAATGGCGGGCTATGCCATTTACATCCGCAATTTCGAGCGCGATGCGATCAAGCCAAATGCGGCAAGCTTCTTCATGTTCGCCTATGGTACTTCGCTGCTGGCGTTCCTTGAGTGGAAAAGCGGGGCAAGCTTTGCGTTGCTTGCTTTGCCATTTACTTGCGCGGCGCTGGGCGTTGTGGTCGCGCTCATGTGTTTGCGTGCAGGCGCAACCGAACCAATTGACCGTTTTGAAGCGCGTGCATTTTGGACCGATGTCTGGCTGACCGGGTTTTATATGTTTTTCGCGCTTGGGCTTGGTGATGCTGAACGCTTCGTGGTGCCGTTCCTTGTTGTTACCAATTTGAGCGCGATCGTCTGCTTTGTGCCGATTTTGCGATCAACATGGAGCTGTCCTGAACGCGAATTGCCGGGGGCGTGGATTATATGGACAGCAGCCTATGCGATGCTTGCACTGGCAACTGTCGAGTCGAATGGCTTTTCCAATCCGGTGCTGCTGCTTTATCCGTTGCTCAATATGGCACTGCATCTTGCGATGCTCGCGCTTACGCTGCGCAAACCAATCGCAAGTATGCTATTCAATTTGTCGCAGGGTAGGCTACGGATCGCGCGGAGCGACATCGACGGTTTCGGACTATTTGCCAAGCATGGGTTTGCGGCCAATGAGGATATTTGCCAGTTACGCGGAGTGCTGAAACGTCGACCAACGCGCACACTGCCCAACTGGATTGGTATTGGGCCGGGGCTGTGGATCGTTCCAGGGCTGCCGCTGCAACATATCAACCATAGCTGTCGGCCAAACGCCGCTTTTGGGCGCAACCGGCGCCTCCACACGCTTCGCGAAATTTCGGCAGGCGAGGAAATCACGCTTGATTACTCAACGACCGAGGCCGATCCGCAGTGGTCGATGGCATGTTCGTGCCATTCGGACAATTGTCGGCAGAAGCTGTTTGCAATTCAGCATAGTTTTGTTGGCGACGCACCTCCGCCCGCCAGTCCGTTGATGCAGCGGATTTGGTATAAGCTTCGGTTCGACGCCTCGACCGAAACGACGGCATTTGTGCAGCTTACCGAAGATACTAGCGAGGCAGAGAAGCCGATGATCTCCACGCAATAATATTTCGCGGCCCCCTTCAATCCGTGATTGCGCTCTGTTAGGCTCTGGCAAAACGCCAATGCGACGGAGAGACGAATGCGCGCGACCCCAAATTTTGATTTTGCACTTGGCGAAAATGCCGACATGATCCGTGAGACGACCGCGCGCTTTGCCGATGAACGGATCGCTCCGCTCGCTGCAAAGGTTGATGCCGAAGATTGGTTCCCGCGTGACCTATGGCCCGAAATGGGTGCGCTTGGTCTGCACGGGATTACAATCGCTGAAGCCGACGGCGGGTTGGGCCTCGGCTATCTTGAACATGTTGTGGCGGTTGAAGAAGTCAGCCGCGCGAGCGCTTCGGTTGGGCTTAGCTACGGCGCGCATTCAAACCTGTGCGTTAATCAGATTGGTCGGTGGGGCAATCCTGAGCAAAAGGCGAAATATCTGCCTAAGCTAATTTCAGGCGAACATATCGGTTCGCTCGCCATGTCCGAAGCGGGGGCGGGTTCTGACGTTGTTTCTATGAAACTCAAGGCCGAGGCGGTGCAGGGCGGTTACGTCCTGAACGGTACAAAATTCTGGATCACCAACAGCGCCTATGCCGATACGCTCGTGGTCTACGCCAAGACGGGCGATGGCAGTCGCGGGATCACCGCGTTCTTGATCGAAAAGGATATGCCGGGTTTCAGCATTGGCCAAAAGATTGACAAAATGGGGATGCGCGGATCGCCTACGGCCGAACTGGTATTCAATGATTGCGAAGTGCCCGAGGAAAATATCATGGGGCCGCTCAATGGCGGCGTCGGCGTTTTGATGAGCGGCCTTGATTATGAACGCGCTGTGCTGGCGGGGATTGGTCTGGGCATCATGCAGGCCTGCCTTGATACCGTCATCCCCTACATCCGTGAACGCAAGCAGTTCGGCGTTCCCATCGGGAGTTTCCAATTGATGCAGGCCAAGGTGGCGGACATGTATGTAGCGCTCAATTCGGCACGGGCCTATGTTTATGCTGTATGCCGTGCATGCGATGCCGGGCAGACAACCCGGTTTGATGCGGCGGGTGCGGTGCTGCTTTCCAGCGAGAACGGCGTGAAGGTCGCGCTGGAGGCGATCCAAGCACTCGGCGGCGCGGGCTATACCAAGGATTGGCCGGTGGAGCGATATCTGCGCGATAGCAAGCTAATGGATATCGGCGCGGGGACGAATGAGATACGCCGGATGCTCATCGGACGGGAGTTGATTGGGGCATGAATTCAGATGATCGATGAAGAGACCGAAGATAAAAAGTCGAGGCCGTCAGTGCGTGCGCGTGCCAACGCGATTAAACCTTTTGTTTGCAAACACCTGATTGCAGTGATTGAGGAGCCCTCAGACATCAAAAACATCGGCACAGTAATCCGCAACGTAAATGCGTTGGGAGTTGAAAAGGTGTACGTCGTTGATTCTCGCAAGACACTGCCCGATGATTGGCAAGACATGCGCGAAAAGCCCTCACTTTCAAAGACGTCAGTCTCGGCTGTCAAATGGAGTTTTGTGAAACGCTTTGATAGCACGGATGAGTGTTTGGATCATCTGGAGAAAATGAACTTTCATTCTTTCGTGACGTCGCCCCATGTGAAAGGAAGAGTAAATGCTTACCTCCATAAGGCCGACTTCACCGAGCATGCCAAACTTGCAATATGGTTCGGCAATGAGAAACGCGGCATCAGTGAAATCGCCGTGGAGCGCAGTGAGATGTGCATTGCGATCCCAATGTTCGGCATGATCGAAAGTTTGAACTTGGGGACTTCCTCGGGGATCGTGCTCTATGAAATCACGAAGCAACGGCGGGAATACCAGAGCAAATACCGCAAGAGAAACCAACGTGGCGAAAGGGCAAACTCACTTCCCGTGATATTGTCGGACTCGGAGCATTTTGCATGACAGCACCCACCCTCACCACCAACGTAAACCTCGACGATGAGAAAGCGCGCGCGAACCTAGCGCATAACCGCGCGCTGCGCGATGAGCTTTGGGCCAAAGTCGCAGCCACTGCTCTTGGCGGGAATGAGAAATCACGTGAGCGGCATACGTCGCGCGGCAAACTCTTGCCGCGTGAGCGGGTTGAGCGCTTGCTTGATCCCGGCAGTCCATTCCTCGAAATCGGTCAGCTTGCGGCGAATGATTTATACAACGGTGAAGTGCCCGGCGCTGGCCTGATCACCGGCATTGGCCGCGTTTCGGGGCGTCAGTGCATGATCGTGTGCAACGACGCGACGGTAAAGGGCGGAACCTATTACCCGATGACCGTGAAGAAGCATCTGCGCGCACAAGAAATTGCCGAGGCGAACCGCTTGCCGTGTATCTACCTGGTCGACAGCGGCGGCGCGAACCTGCCGCATCAGGACGAGGTCTTCCCCGACCGCGACCATTTCGGGCGTATTTTCTTCAACCAGGCGAACATGAGCGCCAAAGGCATCCCGCAAATCGCCTGCGTCATGGGCAGCTGCACGGCGGGCGGCGCCTATGTCCCCGCGATGTCCGACGAGAGCGTGATTGTGCGTAACCAAGGCACAATCTTCCTCGCTGGCCCGCCTTTGGTGAAGGCTGCGACGGGTGAGGAAATCA
>JBBTEI010000124.1:0-36080 GCA_038042405.1 Pseudomonadota bacterium | reverse complement strand
CAAAGGATGCACCCAAAGATCAGGCTTGGCGGCAAGAGCGGCGCGCTGCACCGGCCCGGGATCATCAAGCACAGGCGATTGATCAGGCATCAGTGCAACGCGGGTAATTCCGCCCGCGATGAAGGCCGCTTTATCAACCGCAAACACACCAAGATCGACAATGCCGGGGGCGACAAAGGCTCCTTTAGCGTCGAATGCGTCTTCACTGAAGGCAGACTCAATGATGCGATCTCCCGAAATCGAAAGTGAACCGCCATGTTCGCCGACGGTGTCAATTAAGCGAGCATTTATGATGGAGGATAGGCGTGTCAAATTGCACCTTCCTTATATCCAATTCCAGCGCGCCAATAACGAAACAGCGGTCGCCCAATGATACGTTCCTTTGATACAATCCCCAGCCCCATCACTTCGCTTGTAAAGCGACTGTCAGCAGATTTGTCACGATTGTCACCGAGAAAGAAATATTCGTCTGGCCCCAGTTTGGCTTCCTGCCAATCATCCGCCGGGGAAACGCCAAGATCAGTTATACGGTGAGGACGAATTTCGCCGGGTAGCTGTTCACTGAGGATTTGCATCTGACCAGACTCAGTAAGCGCGTCACTATTAGGTTTTGTTTCAAGCAAGCTTTGCGAAATGGCAATTCCATTTATTAGCAAAATGCCTTTTCTGAGCGCAACTGTGTCACCGGATAGTGCAACGACGCGCTTAACGAACTCACTTTTTCCTGAACGGACAAGTAAGATGTCGCCGCGCCTGATCTGACCAAAGGCAGTCATTTTTGCAAGAAACTTGTCACCGACTTCAAAAGTCGGCCGCATTGATTCCGAGGGCATTGAAAAACCCCGATAATAAGACCTTAGGTAATCAGGCATAGAAAAAGTCACGGCGCTTCCGATGAGGACAATGGCAATCAATCCATACCACCTCGACCACCAGGTAGGAGAGTGTGCGATAATTTGGCTGTTTTTCCACACCAACAAGACTGAACCGATGATACACATCAAATGGATTATCAACGCGATACTCAAAAGACCGAAATATCGTTCGAACGACATGTGATCTATAAGATGATAGGAAATCAGGAGGATCGCGGTCGCGCTAAGAGGCAGTAGGACGAAAACTATTCCGAAACGCCATTGAGAGATGCGAAACAAGCCGAGGCCTGGCAGTATCAGATTAAGCAACGCTATGCCTATTCGAGCAAGAACGCTCCTCGATAGTGATTCAGTTGCTATTTCATCAACTTCGCTCATGCCTCCACCCCCCGCCGCCCGCGCGTAAGCACATCAAGGCAGGCCATCCGCACCGCGACACCCATCTCGACTTGTTCGGCAATCACGGATCGATTGAGGTCATCGGCAACATTGCTCGCAATCTCAACGCCCCGGTTCATCGGGCCGGGATGCATGACGAGCGCATCGGGCTTGGCGCGTTTGAGCCGTTCGTAGGTGAGGCCGTAGAGCGCATGATATTCGCGCGCCGAGGGGATGAAGCCACCATCCATCCGCTCATTTTGCAGGCGG
The DNA here is from genome assembly GCA_038042405.1 of Pseudomonadota bacterium. Lineage (GTDB taxonomy): Bacteria > Pseudomonadota > Alphaproteobacteria > Sphingomonadales > Sphingomonadaceae > Aquisediminimonas. The sequence goes on along the minus strand of JBBTEI010000124.1, from coordinate 34,557 downwards.
AGCATCATCACCACGTCGCAGTCGGATATGCCTGCATCCATATCAGTAAATGCGGTCACGCCCATCGCTTCGATGGCAGGCGGGATCAGCGTTGCCGGGCCAACGACGCGAACTTCGGCGGCAAGCGAGGTGAGCGCGAGGATGTTCGAGCGGGCGACGCGGCTGTGCAGCACATCGCCGCAGATTGCGATCCTCAACCCGTGAATATGCCCCTTGCGCCGCCTTATGGTGAGCGCATCAAGCAGCGCTTGTGTGGGATGCTCATGCCGCCCGTCGCCTGCGTTGAGCACCGGACAATCAACCTTGTCAGCGATCAGCGCGACCGCGCCTGATGATCCGTGGCGGATGACGATGACATCGGGCATCATCGCGTTAAGCGTGATCGCGGTATCGATCAGTGTTTCACCCTTTTTCACGCTTGATTGCGCGGCGTGCATGTTGACCACATCAGCACCAAGCCGCTTGCCCGCAATCTCAAAACTGAGCAGTGTTCGCGTGCTATTCTCAAAGAAGGCATTGATCTGGGTCAGCCCTTCAAGCCGCCCGGCATATTTATGCGCCTGCCGGTTGAGCGTCACCCACTGTTCAGCCTCATCGAGCAGATAGCTAATCTCATGCGGCTGCAAACCAGCAATACCGAGCAAGTGGCGATGGGGAAAAAATGGCGATGTCATTAAAGGGATGCCGTAGCGGCGGCAGACGGCGGGGGCAAGGGGGCTGTCTGTACGAGCCGTTGGTGATCGATTCTCTCAATCAATATGGGCAAAGTTCACACCGTTCAATTCGGTAAAAACAAGGGGTTTTGTGTGGCGCTAATGATCGATAAAATCGATTAATGGGACAGATGACGGGGATTAACATAGGCGGTGCCATAGCAAATCGTGACCTTGTAGGACATGTGTAAATCCCCGCTCCCTTAGCGGGTGAGGGGTTAGAGGCTTGCGCAGCGCCGCATATCTACCGATAGTGTCGCGATAAACGCGCGCCTTTGGGAGAAGAATATGTCAGCAACCACGCCAATCGATTTGAACGCGGCTGGCGCGGGCGAACTGAGCCGTTCGCTCAAATCGCGCCATGTTTCGATGATTACCTTTGGCGGGATTATTGGTGCAGGGCTGTTCGTTGGTTCATCGACTGCGATTGGCAGCGTCGGCCCGGCGGTGGTGATCAGTTATGCGCTGGCGGGGTTTCTTGTGTTGCTGGTGATGCGGATGCTGTCCGAGATGGCAATTGCGATGCCGGGGACGCAGACTTTTCCTGATTTTACCCGTGCGGGTATTGGCAATTGGGCGGGCTATCTTGTCGGTTGGCTCTATTGGTATTTCTGGGTTGTCGTGATCGCGATTGAGGCGATTGCGGGCGCGAAGATCATCGTTGACTGGTTCCCGCAATTTGAAGTGTGGCAGGTTGGCGTTGTCCTCATGGCGCTGCTTACGGGCGTCAATCTGATGTCTGCGCGCAGCTACGGTGAGTTTGAATTCTGGTTTGCTTCGACCAAGGTGATCGCGATCATCGTATTCATCCTCGTGGTCGGCGCTTACGCAACCGGAATTACCGCGCCAAATGGGCCGACATTTTCAAACCTCACCGCGCACGGCGGATTTGCGCCGTTCGGGGTCACCGCGATTTTGGTCGGGGTTTCAACGACGATTTTCTCGCTGTGTGGGGCCGAGATTGCGACGCTTGCTGCGGCTGAATCCGAGGAAGGATCGAAGACGATCGCGCGGATGACGATTTCGGTTTCGCTGCGGATACTTATCTTTTTCGTGTTGTCGATCCTGTTGATCGTGTCGGTTGTGCCTTGGGACGAGATCAAGCCCGGCATTTCGCCTTTCGCGCATACGCTGCGGCAGATGGGTTATCCGGCGGCAGATTTGATTATGAATGCGATCGTGCTTGTCGCGGTGCTTTCTTGCCTCAATTCGGGGATTTACATCACTTCGCGAGCGATGTTTGGCTTGGCGAAAAATGGTGAGGCACCACAATCCTGCGTACAACTGAGCCGCAGCAAAGTGCCAGTGCGTGCGATTCTGATCGCGAGTTTGTTCAGCTACGGCGCGCTTGCGGCTTCGGTGCTCTCGCCCGATCGGGTGTTTAATTTTTTGGTGAACGCATCGGGTGCGGTGATGTTGTTTATCTATCTGCTGATTGCGGTCGCGCAGTTGCGGCTTCGCAACAAATATGAAACCGAGGCACCTGAGCGGCTTGAGGTCAAAATGTGGTTTCACCCTTATGGCACTTGGGCGGCAATTGCGGGGATGGCGGCGGTTCTTATTCTGATGGGAACATCGGAAACGCATGCCATCGAACTATGGACGAGCGTGATCGTGACGGCGGGCTTCATGATCGGCTATTGGTTGCTCAAGCGTACAAAATCGGGAGTGTAAGATGAAATTCGAGAATGATCCACTTGCCGCCTTCTGGATGCCCTTCACTGCGAACCGGGCTTACAAAGCGCACCCGCGCCAGCTCGCAAGTGCGAAGGATATGCACTATGTGACGGATCAAGGCGCACGCATCCTCGATGGCACTGCCGGGCTGTGGTGCGTCAACGCAGGCCATTGCCGCGCGCCCATTGTTGAGGCGATCCGCAAAACGGCGGGCGAGCTTGATTTCGCGCCAGTATTTCAGCTTGGCCATCCGCTTGCATTCGAATTGGCAACGCGGCTGGCAAGGCTTATGCCCGAGGGGCTTGACCGGATTTTCTTCACCAACTCAGGTTCGGAATCGGTTGATACCGCGCTCAAGATTGCACTCGCCTATCAGCGCGCACGCGGGCAGGGGACGCGTACGCGGTTGATCGGGCGTGAGCGTGGTTACCACGGCGTAGGCTTTGGCGGGATTTCGGTTGGCGGGATTGTGAACAACCGGCGCCAATTTGGCACGCTGCTGACCGGCGTTGATCATATGTCACACACGCATAATCTGGAGCATAATGCGTTTACGCGCGGGCAACCCAATTGGGGCGCGCATCTGGCAGATGATCTTGAACGGATCGTTGGGCTTCACGGGGCTGAGACAATTGCGGCCGTGATTGTTGAGCCGATGGCGGGTTCAACCGGCGTCCTTGTTCCGCCGGTTGGTTATCTTGAGCGGCTACGCGAAATTTGTGACCGGCACGGCATATTGCTGATCTTTGATGAGGTGATTACCGCCTTTGGCCGGGTCGGCGGCGCAACCGCAGCAGGGACGTTTGGTGTTACGCCCGACATAATCACAATGGCCAAGGGATTGACCAATGCCGCCGTGCCGATGGGGGCGGTTGCGGTACGGCGCTCGGTTCATGATGCGATTGTAGAGGGCGCGGCGGACGGGATTGAGCTGTTCCACGGCTATACTTACTCAGGGCATCCGCTCGCGGCGGCGGCGGCACTCGCCACACTTGATCTCTACCGCGATGAGGGGCTGTTTGACCGCGCAACCGAGCTTGGAGGATATTGGGAGGATGCGGTGCACAGCCTTCGCGGCAAGCGCCATGTGATTGATGTCCGCACCATCGGGATTGTTGCTGGTATTGAACTTGAGCCGCGTCCTGGCGCACCGACAAAGCGCGCCACTGAGCTATTCCAGAAATGCTTTGATGCAGGCCTGCTCGTCCGTGCGACGGGTGATATAATTGCACTTTCGCCGCCGTTGATCCTTGAAACTGCCCATATCGATGAAATGGTCGGGCGGATTGCGGCGCTTCTTGCGACGGTCGATTAGAAGGAATTGGTGGGCCCGGAGGGACTCGAACCCCCAACCAAGCCGTTATGAGCGGCCGGCTCTACCATTGAGCTACAGGCCCACACCCGCGCTGCGCTCGCGATAGCGGAGAGCAGCTAGGTTTTGCAAGTCATGCTACGGCCGGGCGGGTTGACTGTGCCGCCGCAAGGACCTCATCCACTGATGCCGGCGTCACTTTACGCGCGGCGAGGAACGTCAAAACCTTATCCCACCAGCCGTAAAAATTGGTGAGATCGGCTGAATTACGAACATAGGGCGTGTGGCCGGGCGTGAGCGAGGGTGAGTGGAATGAAAAACTAAAAAACTGATGCCCATCCGAAAGCATCGTATCAATTGCGCGTTTGACATCGTCAATGGGCATATCTTCAGGTGTCAGAGCAACACGCGCCAACATTCCCGCGCGCGCAAGCCCTGCAATTCGCCGCCCTTTTGATTGCCCATCACCGTAAAGCAAACGGCCATAGCGGCGAAGCTGCCCAGTGTAGGATACCCCGAGTGGGAGTTCGAGCAGGTTTCCGCTTGGGCCCGCCCAATAGGGGCGCGCGTTGTGCCGCAAGAAATTTGGGCCACCTTCGTTGCTATAATCGAAATGCGGCCTGACCGACACATCGACCAGATAGCCAGCCTCTTCAAGTAGGGCGGCAGAGTTCGGGCCGATCCCGTAGCGTCCGGCACGGTAAATTGTCGGGCGAACCCCAACGGCTGTTGTAATCCGTTCGGTGAGTGCAGCAAGCTTGGCACGCTCAAGTTCAATTGGAAGATTGCCCGCGAAGCTATTTATCGGGATAATTTCTTCATCATAAGGCGGGTTAACCCACGCATGAAGCTGGGTTCCCACACGGCAATTCCCCGCGCCAAGCATAGATGATAAAGTTTCGGCGGCCTGCTGGTTATCCGCCACTGGAAAATCAATCATATATGTTGGGTAGATGTCGTGCGCATCCATGAGCCTTTGAAATTCTGGTAAATACCGGATTGCGCTGGTAGCAGTGGCGTCACGCGATCGTGGCTGTGACCAGTCAAACTCTTCTTCGGTGTCAATGAACACTGCAAAGCGTTTGCCAAAAGTGGCCGGGAATTTTACGCGATCAGCAGCACGTGCGGGATGATCAAGCCGACCTTCATTGCGACGGCGCCGGTTGATTTTCCCCTGTTCTGTGGACACCCTGATTAGCCGCCTTCTATTGTTTTTTTCTCGCTATCGTGCGCTTGCGGCAGGATCAAGGCGAACTTGCTTGCTTCGACTATGAATTGTCCCCCAACTGACTGCGCCATCCGCCGAATCAAACGCAACGCAAAGTTCAGGCCAAGGGGAGGGGGATCGGCACTGGGATATTCTGTATCGGTCGATAGTGCATTACTCGTGTCAAAATTGATGATGTGCTGGCGATCAATAGCGATAATGATCTGACGGTGATTTTTAGTCACATCAATTTTGAGCATTTCCCCCGTCTTTGCAAGGCCAATCATGGTGGAGATCATCCGTTCAATAAGGCGGGCCCCACTATGGCTGTCAACGGCGCATAATGGTAGTTCGGTGCAGGTGGAGAGCTTTAGGTGAATGCCATAACGCGTAATTTGAGGGTCAAGCTTGAGCAATGCCGTTTCGACCATCTCAGCAACATTTGTGACGTCATGAGTCGTCGTGGTTCTATTTTCCATCTCAAGCTGTGCGGACAGATCAATATCATCGACAATATTTACCAAGCGGATGGAATCTTCGACGATCGCGCGCGCTTTGTGGCGATACGGATGTGATACAGGGCCGAGCAACTGACCATCGATCATCTCGGCGAACCCGCGAATCGCATTGAGGGGGGAGCGTAATTCATGCACAAGCTGACGAATGGCATCGGCACTCATATCTTTGCCAAATGGAGCTGCGGCGGCAGAGCTTGTCTGTTCGCCAAGCTCTGCACGGCGAGCGATGCCGCGATATCCGCAGAACCGGCCATCACCGGCATCAAAGCTCGGATCGGCCGAGATCAACCAGTCACCCGACGCGACTCCAACCCCGGCAACGCGCAGGCGCGCATTGGGAAATGGCAGACGTTTGCGAAAAGCCCCGGCAGCCTGTCCATCAACGCCGAATACGCGTGGCTCTGATATTTCAGCAAAAGAAATCCCGATCAAAGGGCCACGCGGTACACCTTCGACCCAGCAAATAACACCGGCCCGATCTGTTTCGAAGCGGAATGACAATGCTTTTGCATCATGTGGCGGCGGGGCCGAAATCTTGGGTGCAACACCTGCTTCACGTTCGTTTTTGAAGGCCTCTATCCGTGCGACGAGGTCCCGAATTTGCGTTGGTGATTCGCTCTTGCTTGCTGCCTGGAATGTATCTTGTGATGATATTAGCCCGGTGTCACCGGCTCCATAAGCACGTAAAATCCGCGTAACCGATTCTGGAAGATCGCGCCGTTCGCGAAGAAGCGCGCGTGATGTCGACGGTAAGCGCGGAATGACCTCGCGCCATTCAACTTCGGATAGCTGTGCATGTGTTAAGACCGGAGCCGCAACAGATGCAGCATCTTGCCCAAAGATCAAAAGCGTATCGACATCGTTGATGCGCCCCGCGAGCGACGTAGCCGAAAATTTGCGACGGTTAAGCGGAACATCGGGGCGTAGCATAGCTTCTAAAGCACGCGCATCGGCTTCCTGATCTGCCGGAAGGGTGCCGTTTTTTTGGGCAAGCAGCGATGCCAACTGGCTCCAGATTGCGGCCTTCGCCTGCTGGCCGTCAGCAGGTAAAGCTAATATTGTGGCGAGTCGATCATCAAAGCGCACGGCGAATCTTTATTTTTAGTTATCAAGCTCGTCGTTTTGATAGCGCGGAATTTTCGTTGCGGATACCCCGCCTGCGACCTGCGTCACAAAGTGGTACAATTGTATTTGCTTGTAATAAAATTATATCGTTATGTAGCTCATGAATTGGAACATGTCGCGATGACGCAAATATCTTTTGACCCCATTGACCGCCGCATATTGGCGGAATTGCAAAATGATGGCCGTATGACGAATGTTGAGCTCGCAGCCAAGGTCGGCCTGACAGCCCCGCCATGCCTGCGACGTGTACGCACTCTCGAAGAGGCCGGGATTATTGAGGGGTATCACGCCGCTCTCAATGCCAATCTGCTTGGTTATGCGATTACAGTGTTCGCAATGGTCAGCCTTAAGAGTCAGGCCGAAGCCGACCTTCGCGCATTCGAGGATCATATCGCTACGCTTGAGCCTGTGCGCGAATGCCACATGCTCAATGGCGAAATTGATTTTATCCTCAAAATTGTTGCGCGCGACCTTCAGGAGTTTCAGCTATTCCTGACGACGAATTTGACGCCAGCGCCCAATGTCGCCGGCGTCAAAACCTCGCTTACCATACGGACATCAAAACATATGCCCGGTGTTCCCGTTCCTGCTATTTAGCAGGGGCGGGCTGTGCTTTGGTTTCAAGCCAAAGCAGCCAATATTTCGCGATTTCGGCGCGCGGGCCGGTGACAGCGGCAAATGCCTGCTTGGCTTCGGCAGCTTGACCCTGCCGGGCAAGCGCTATGCCAAGGCGCGTATTGACGGCGTCATTGTCCACTTGGCCTTTTTGCAGTGCAAGCTTGTAAAGCGGTGCGGCTTTGCTGTCCTGCCCATAGCCAAGATAGGCATCGGCGGTTCCGGCGGCAATCTTTCCGGCGGCATCAGTGGTTGCGCGTTTTTCCGAGGCTGCAAGTGACGAGAGATCACCCGTAACCTTTAACGAAGCCGCCGCAAGCAATTCATTGAGCGGACGGGATGTTTTGCCGATAGCGCCGCTCGCCATGCCTTCTTCAATCACTGCTTTTGCTTCACCCGGTAGCCCCCGTTCTGACGCGAGTGCAGCATATTCAAAATAATCACGTTCGCCAGCTAGTGCCTTGGCTGAACGAATCAACCGCATCACATCAAGTGCTGGCTGACCGTCAAGCTTTGCGCCATCCTTATAAACCAACAGCGCATCACGCCAGTTTTGCGGAGTTGGGTAAGCACTAACGCGCTCACGCGACCATTTTGCAATCTCAGCCGGGTTTTTTGCTTTGAAAGCCACTGAAAGTGCGCGCTGATACCAATCCGCTGGAGCAGCTTGGCCGAGCGCCTTCTTGGCCGCAACAGCGCGATCAGCATAACCTAGACCTTCGGGAAACTTGTTCGACCGAAAACTTGATTCGGCCATCAAAATCAACGTGTCGGGATCTTTATTGCCGAGGCGAACCGCCTCGCTCAAGCGAGCCAGCGCGTCGGGGAAATCTTGGGCGTTGTAAGCATATTGTCCGGCTGCTGCGTTCAGTTGTGCAGCATTTGTATTGAGCGTGGACTTGCTGTCGATCATAGCAATTACGCCTTTGCGCAATTCCGCCGTGTTGTTGCTTGCCCGGCCCAATTCATAACGGCGCGCACCAATGATAAATTGTTCGTCAGGAAGCTTAAACTGTGCGGCAAGCGCATCAAGTTTGGCGCCCGCCCCGTCAAGTTTACCTGCCTTGATTTCAGCCTCAATCGGGCCGGCAGCGGCGCGGAACTCCTTGCTGAGTTCAAGTTTTGGCCCTTCAGGGGCTTTTTCCTTTTTCGCAGCAAGCGCTGGAGCAACGCTCAGCGTGCCAGCGACGCCCAATGCCAGCGCAGCGCCGAGCGACAAAAATGACAGCGTTTTCATATCAATCATCCTCATTATCTCGGGCGAAATCATATCCCGAACCATGATCCTGTTAACTTTAGCGCAGCGATGGTGCAAGCCAAAGCAACCGATCCGCGCCTTTGCCAAGGTTGAGCTTAATAGCAGTTGAATTTGGTGCCTAAGCCGTCATGACGCCGTCATGACCAAACGATCAATCATAATCGGCGCAACCGACGGCCCACCTCCGGATATTGTCATTGTCGCAACCGGTATGTTGCACAGCGCAGCAGGCGGCCCAGAAAAAAGCTTGCGTGAGCTTGATGGAGACCGACTGACGGACGCATTTGCGATCAATGTAATCAGCTCGGCACTGGTTGCGAAGCATTTTTTGCCGCTCTTTGCGCGCGGCAAGCGCTGCGTATTTGCAGCACTTTCGGCACGCGTCGGCAGCATTTCTGATAACCGAATTGGCGGTTGGTATGGCTACCGCGCTGCAAAAGCAGCACTTAATATGACGATCCGCAATCTCGCTATTGAATTGGGGAGAACCCACAAGCAGGCAATTTGTGTTGGGCTGCATCCCGGCACGGTAGATTCTGCGCTTAGTGAACCCTTCCAGAAAAACGTTGCGCCTGAGCGACTGTTCACGCCCGATTATGCTGTGACACGGATGCTGTCCGTGCTAGATCAGCTCACGCCAGCGGATAGCGGCAAGTGCTTTGCTTGGGACGGTGCCGAGATCCAGCCGTGATGCCCTTTTTTCTGGCCTTTTGGGAGTGACTGTTCTAAAGAATTAGGTCACAAAACCAGCCAGAAAGTATCATTTTGAGCACCGACGAGCCCATTCTCGCCGATCCTTCGGACATTAGCCCAATCAACATCGTCGACGAGATGAAGACGAGTTATCTCGACTATGCCATGTCGGTCATCGTCAGTCGGGCATTGCCCGATGTGCGCGATGGGTTAAAGCCTGTTCATCGCCGAATTCTCTACGCCTGCCAGGAAGCGGGCTATGTTGCGGGCAAGGCGTATCGCAAGTGCAGCCGCATCGTCGGCGATGTGATGGGTAAATATCATCCGCACGGCGATAGCGCGATTTATATGGCGCTCGCACGACTGGCGCAGGATTGGTCGATGCGCGTGATGCTGATCGACGGGCAGGGCAATTTCGGATCGATGGATCCCGATATGCCGGCTGCCATGCGCTATACTGAGGCGCGGCTTGCCAAGGTTTCTAACGCGCTGCTTGATGATCTCGATAAGGATACAGTCGATTTCACGCCAAATTATGATGCCAGCGAAAGCGAGCCGCAGGTGCTGCCTGCGCGTTTCCCGAACCTCCTCGTCAACGGGGCAGGGGGCATTGCGGTTGGCATGGCGACCAACATTCCGCCGCACAATCTCGGCGAAGTCATCAATGCGTGCCTTGCTTATATGGAAAATGGCGCGATTACGATTGACGAGTTGATCGAGATTGTTCCCGGCCCAGATTTTCCAACCGGCGGACTGATCCTCGGCCAATATGGTGCCAAGTCGGCGTACCACACCGGCAAGGGTTCGATCATCATGCGATCAAAGCATGTGATTGAAGACGGGCGCGGAGATCGCCGTTCAATCGTTCTGACTGAAGTGCCGTATCAGACGGGCAAGAATAATCTCGTCGAAAAAATTGCCGAGGCTGCCAAAGATAAACGGATTGAGGGCGTCAGCGATATTCGTGACGAATCAAACCGGCTTGGCGTTCGGATCGTGATTGATTTGAAGCGTGATGCCACGCCTGAGGTCGTTCTGAACCAGCTCTGGCGTCACACGCCTGCGCAAAGCTCATTCCCGGCGAATATGCTTGCGATCCGTGGTGGGCGACCTGAAACGCTCAATCTGCGCGATATTATCGAAGCATTTGTCAGGTTTCGTGAAGAAGTTATTACGCGGCGATCAAAATTTGAACTCGCCAAGGCACGTGACCGGGCGCATATTTTGCTCGGGCTGGTCATTGCAGTCACCAATCTTGATCAGGTTGTTGCGATTATTCGCGGCTCGGCAAGCCCTGCTGATGCGCGTGAAAAACTTGGTGCGCGTGACTGGCCGGTCGCCGAAATCGCGCCTTATATTGCGCTTGTTGAAGCTGTTGAAAATTATGACGAAGTCAAGGGAGATACCTACCGCCTGACCGATGTGCAAATCCGCGCGATCCTTGAACTGCGGCTCAACCGTCTAACGGGGCTTGGCCGTGAGGAGATCGGTGGGGAGCTTAAAGTTCTGGCGGCAAGTATCACCGAGCTGCTCGAAATTCTCGCAAACCGCGTTCGTCTGTATGAAATTATGCGTGACGAACTCATGGCTGTGCGCGATGAATTCGCGACTCCACGCAAATCGCTTATCGCACCTGCGGCTGATGGTATTGATGATGAAGACCTGATCGAACGTGAAGAAATGGTCGTTACGGTAACGCTAGACGGTTATATCAAGCGCACGACACTCGATACATTCCGCTCGCAAAAACGGGGTGGCAAGGGCCGGGCGGGCATGAATACCAAGGACGAAGATGTCGTCACTGAACTGTTTGTGACGAGCACACACACGCCGGTGCTGTTCTTCTCTAATCATGGTAAAGTTTACCGAATGAAGGTGTGGCGCTTGCCCGAAGGCGGGCCAAACACGCGCGGGCGGCCAATGATTAACCTGTTGCCGTTGGCGAAGGACGAAGTGATCTCAACCGTATTGCCACTACCCGAGGATGAGGCCGAATGGGGCGCGCTTCATGTTATGTTTGCTACCGCCAAAGGTTCGGTGCGGCGTAACAGCATGGATGCCTTTACTAACGTCCCTTCCAACGGCAAAATCGCGATGAAGTTTGAAGGCGTCGACGCTGATGATCGGTTGATCGGGGTTGCATTGCTTAGCGAAGAGGATGACGTTCTGCTCGCCTCGCGCAGTGGTAAGGCAATCCGCTTTATGGGTTCTGATGTTCGTGAGTTTCAAAGCCGAAACTCGACCGGGGTTCGCGGGATGACGCTCAAAGACGGCGATGAAGTGATTTCGCTGTCGATTCTCCGACGCTCGGGCGCAAGCCAGGAAGAGCGCGACGCCTATCTGCGCGCCGCACCGTGGAAAGAGAATGAGAATCAACCGACGCTTCCTGCCGAACGCATGGTCGAAATGGCCGAGCGTGAGCAGTTCATCCTTACCGTCTGCGCCAATGGCTATGGCAAACGGTCTTCGGCTTATGAATATCGCCGCACGGGTCGCGGCGGGCAGGGGATCACCAACATCGATAATATTGATCGCAATGGTCTTGTCGTTGCGAGCTTCCCCGCGTCAAAGGGTGAGCAGCTTATGCTTGTCACTGATCAGGCGAAGATGATCCGCATGGAAATTGCGGGAATGCGCGTGATCGGTCGCAACACGGGGGGGGTCCGCCTGTTCAACGTGGCTGATAATGAACATGTGGTGAGTGCGGCGCTGATCGAGAGCAGTGATGATGAGGATGAAGGTGGTGAGGCCGAAGCGTGAGCGCGGCTACCGCCTTCAAAATCTTCACCGCTGACCAGTGGGCGCAGTTTGTGAGTGACGGGGTGTTTAACGGCGCGCCTGTCGATCTTGCTGATGGCTATATCCACCTGTCTAGTGCTGACCAAGTACAGAGTACGCTGGATAAGCATTTTGCCGGGCAGGTCGGATTGGTGATCGCCGAAGTCAATCTTGGGATGCTCGCTGACACGTTGAAATGGGAGGTATCGCGCGGTGGCGCGCTATTCCCCCATATCTACGGCGTGCTTAATATGGCGGCCGTTTCGGGTCACAAGACACAGGCTAGTGCAGCGTAGCCTTGGCAACGATTCTGGTAGGCGCGGTTGATCTTACGAACCTGTTGCAGCCGGATGTGCCGCTTTCCATTCCATTGCGGTACGGACGCGTCGTTCAACCGACGGATGCGTATAAAAGAGTATTTCGGCCAGTGGATGAGGGCGGGGGTTGCGATATTCTGCGGTCTTCACGAGCGCCCCGGCCAACGCATCGGGAAGGTTCACCGTCCGGAGTGAATAGGCATCGGCCTCGCTCTCACCAATCCGCGTCAGGCTGTTCATTACGGGTGATGCCAAAAGCGACAGCAGCGAGATAATGAACATCAGCACAGGAAAACCGACGGGGTCCGCAATGATGGTATTGCTGCCCAACAAACGCGCAACGCGGGGAAACAGTCGATCCGCAAGAAAGAAGAGCAATATCGACAGTAGCGACAGCACCGCAACGGATCGCCAGATGTGGTGCAGCACATAGTGACCGATTTCATGCCCCGTTACTGCTTTCACTTCGTCAAGTGACGCTTTGCCGAGGGCAACGTCGGATATTGCGATCCGTGCCGAGCCCATTACGCCTGAGACGTTTGCGGTGAAATTATTCGATTGGCGCGACCCGTCGAAAACAAAAATGCGATCGTGCGGAATGTTAGCTTTATCAGCCATTTCTATCAGAGCTATGCGAACGGGCCCCTGTGGCACTGGCTTATAGTCGTTGAACAGCGGCTCAAGCAAAATTGGCGATAGGAGAAGGCCAGCCGAAATTGCAAAGGCAGAGAGCCCGCCCGACCATATCCACCAAGTTCGCCCAGCTTTTCGGATCAGTGCATAGACGCCGAAGAAAAACAGTCCACCGAGGAGCGCGCCGATGGCAATGCTTATAGCACCTTGACTGAGATAATCAGCGATTGGTTGGCTGGTTCGACCATAGCTTGTTTCGCGCCACCAGCCTTCATACAATGCCCACGGCAATGAGATTAGCGAAGACACTAAAAGGAAAACCGAACAAATGAGCCAGATACGGAGCGCGTCGCCGCGCGCTGAAAGTTTGGCGGACAACTTGTCAAGAATGCCAAGACGGATGATAATCCAACTTGTCAGGCCTGATACAACAAGCCCCCAAAGCAATAGCCAATGGCTGCCCGTTGTATAGGCAGCCGCTTTTGCCAATGCATCGGGGCCAAGCCCGTTGATGTAAGCGGCTGTGGCTACAGCTGGATCGAATGCCATTCGAATATCCCCAATATAATCTGTGTTGTCTATCTAATACAGGATAGGATTGACCGCGCAACTGAATTGGGGCGGGCTGACCGTAATTTGACATAGTAGAAAATTTCTGTATTTTCAGAAAATACAGAAAGAAAAGAAATGAGAATCGCTGACTATCCTGACGCCAAGGCATTCATCCTTCACTGGGGCGAAATGGGGACGCATTGGGGGGTCAATCGTTCGGTCGCCCAAATTCATGCGTTGCTCTATCTGAGCGATCAACCACTGAACGCTGACGATATTGTCGACACGTTGATGCTTGCACGCTCCAACGTGTCCACGGGCCTAAAGGAATTACAGGGCTATGGCATCGTCCGACGTGTCCATGTTGAAGATGACAGGCGAGATCATTTTACCGCCGAAACCGATCTGTGGGAAATGCTGACGCGCATCGTGGCAGAACGAAAACGTCGCGAAATTGACCCGACTATCGAGATGCTGGGCAATCTTGCCCGCAGCCTTGCCGACGACGCGGGTGCCCCCGCGCATATCCGCGAGCGTCTGACGCGGATGCATGAATTTCTTGGCGCACTAGGGGGGTGGTATGAACAGATACGGGTGCTTCCCAATAGTACGCTGGTTGCACTGATGAAGCTTGGCGGAAAAGTGGCCCGCTTCATTCCTACTGGTCAACGCAAAGGATAGACTCCGTGGAAAACATTCGCTCGCTTTACGTTAGTCAGGTGAAGCGCACTGTGAAATGGCGCGACCTTGCTAGGATGACGCGAGGAGATGGGCTGATCGAGTGCATCCACCCATTGCCTTGGCTGCTGACAAGCTGGTGGTTGGCAGCACAGGCGCAGTGGTTCTGGGCTGTTCCGTGCAGTTTTATGTTTTTTTTGACCGCGTTGCGCTTAAACCATGAGGCGATCCATCATAATCTCGGTTTTTCTGCCACCGGGCATTATGGCGTGCTCCATGTGCTAAGCGCACTCATGACCGGTTCTAATAACGCGGTTGCGGCGAATCATCTCGATCACCACCGTCATGCAATGACCCGCGACGACATTGAGGGGAAATGCGGGCGGATGCGCTGGTATGGCGCGCTTGCCTACGGCCCGTGCTTCCCGATCGAAATGCACAGCCATGCATGGCGGAATGGCGGTTTGGCGGTGCGCGCCCGTATGCGGATTGACGCAGCGCTTAATCTCACGATGCTTTTGCTGTGGATTGCGACGGACTGGCTATGGCTGGGCTATCACTTAATCTTTGTCGCTACTGCGCAGTGCTTCACCGCCTATTTCGCGGTCTGGATTACGCATCATGGTTGCAACGATAGTCCGCTGATCGCACGTACCCAGCGCAACTGGCTGATTAACCGGCTGAGCTACAATATGTTTTTCCATTTGGAGCATCACATGTTCCCAGGCGTACCTGTGAAGCGATTGCCCCGATTGGCGGCGAGGCTTGATGCCGCTTTTCCGCAGATTATTCGTAGTGCCAACCGCGTTATACCTTTTGACAACGTGCCAAAAGCAAAAGCCGTGCCAATCACGCGGACCGCCGACGATCCTAGACTATTGCACTGAACTGATCGGGATCAGCCATGGGTAGCACCGCGCACCGTGAGTCGCATATTATAATGCGAAAACATTCAAACCCGCTCGATAATGATCGCCGGGGCCATGCCGCCCGCTGCACACATCGTGACAAGGCCACGCCTGAGATCACGACGTTCGAGTTCATCAAGGACTGTACCGATCAGGATTGATCCAGTCGCACCGATAGGATGGCCGAGTGCGCAAGCTCCACCATTTACGTTGACCTTGTCACGGTCGAGTTTCAAATCACGGATGAATTTTTCGGCGACTACCGCAAAAGCTTCGTTGATTTCCCAGAGATCAATATCATCGGGCGTCAGGCCCGCTTTGGCGAGAACTTTGCGCGCGGCGGGGACTGGTGCGTTGAGCATTAGCGTAGGGCAATCGCCTTGGTTGGCGTAGGCTACAATCCGTGCGCGCGGCTTGAGGCCGTTCTTTTCGGCATAGTCCTTCGATGACATAAGCAGTGCGGCTGCGCCGTCAACCACGCCCGAGCTATTCCCGGCATGGTGCACCCCCGTCCAATTGAGATCAGGATATTTCATCTGGATCAGCTTGCGGAAGGTGAGTCCACCAAGATCAAAATCAGCAATCCCATCGAACGATGCCTTGAGTGCGGCCAGCCCCTCCATCGTTGTTTCGGGGCGCGTGAACTCTTCATGGTCAAGCGCGACAGAACCATCGTCATTATAGACCGTGACGAGTGATTTGGCGAAGCGCGCTTCAGCAATTGCGACCTTGGCCTTTTGCTGGCTATCATAACCGAGCGCGTCAACATCAGAGCGGGTGATGCCCTCCATCGCGGCAATCGCATCGCCGCACACGCCTTGATGAGATTGCGGGTGCTTCATCATCAGCCGCATATTGCCCGAACCCATGCCCATCGGTTTGATCCCGGCAGCAGCCTCTTCAGCGCCAATCGTCTGGGTGTACGACATCATTTCAGTGCCGCCGGCGATCATTAGATCTTCCATGCCCGACATGATCGAAGCGGTTGCGAGATTGACCGAGGTTATGCCGCCGCCGCAGAAGCGGTCAAGCGTCATCCCCGATGCTTTAATATCATAACCTGCATCAAGTGCGGCCATCCGGCCAAGGTCGCCACCTTGCTTGCCTTTTTGCGTGCTGGTTGACCAGATAATATCGTCAACGTGGGCTGTATCGAAGTCGTTGCGATCCTTGAGTGCTTTTAGCACTGCTGCCGCAAGATGCTGAGGGTGGAGGTGTGACAGTGCGCCTTTGCCGGGTTTGCCAATGCCGCGTGGGGTGCGGACAGCATCGATAATATAGGCTTCGGTCATAGTTCATCCTCTGCGCAAAATCATTTTGACTGAATTGCTGTGAACGCGAGAATTACCAACTGCAAGCCCAAAAATGGAGCTTGCAGTTGGCAATATTTCAAACAGTCAGACGATTAACGCGCCGCCGTTTTTAGAGGGATATAATCGGCCATTGTTGGCTTATCGATGACTTTATAGGGAATGCCCCGAGGTGTCATAAATAGCCGTTCCATTTCCTTACGGTTGAATGGCCGTGAACCGACGCGACCGAATATAGCCATCTGTCCACCGGTTTCATCAACCGCACGGTCGCGGTCAAGCCCCTTCGAAAGCGCCAGTGCCGGGGAGGGCGTTTTTGCCCAGGCGATGAGTTCTGGCATCGGTGCAGGCGAGAAGCCATAGAAATTCGGCTGGCTTTCCGGCGAAGTAAGTTGCAGCACCTTCATTCCGTTACGTCCATCAGCGACATAGGCGAACAGTGACGCGTTAGTCGTACCTACGATAACATCTTCAGCGTCGTTCAATTTGCCGCCGAACGTCTCTTTCTTGTAGATGACCGGAGCCGCAGGTTTGGTGATGTTGACGATTACCAAGCCTTCATCCTTCGCCGCGATGTAGGCGTAGGTGCGCGCAAGATACAGCTTGCGTGCATCGCGAAGCGCAATGGTTCCCGATGGGATGGCCGTTGGCTTCTTCAAATCGGTTACGTCAAACAGTTTCACACCCTCGGCATCGGTGACCCAGAGATAGCGGAACTGAACCGCACTAGCGCGGGCATCGTTCATCGGTACCGTTGTCACCAGCTTTGGTTTGAGTGGATTATCGAGATCAATCACGACCAACCCAACTTTTGCAGTAATATAAGCGTAATGGCCTGCAATCGTAATGTGACGCGCCCCATTGAGAACACCTTCAGGATTGAAGGTTGCGTTGCGCTTGAGGAAGTTGTTGCGGAATTCACCGTCGGCCATTGTAGTCACATCAACAACATAGAGGCCTTCAACGCTGTCAGTAACAAAGGCATAGCTGTAGATCGGATGGAACGGCTGCTCTTCATTCAATTCGCGCAACTCAGGCGTATTACGCAGCGGATTTATGGCCTGGTTGGTTGGCAGAGCGACGCAGGTAGCATCCGTCGAATCTACCCGCGTGTCGTGGCCGAACGGGGAGAAGGGCGCGGTGATAATCGTTTCAGAGAACCCCTTATTGCCAATTGATGCGATATCATAAACTTGGAAGCCGCCCTTGCCTTCAGCAACGAACATATATTCGCCGCGCATTTGAAGGCAGCCAACCTTACCCTTTGTGCCCTGATGGATATTGCGGAACTGCTCCGTGCCGCCGGATTCGCCTGAGAGACCATCGGAAAATATTTTGCCGCGTGTCCATTCTTTCAGCTCACGGCCATTTTGTTCGACATGGAGCTTATACCAGTCGGGGAAGGCATATTTCTGGAGATAGGATCCAATCACTGTCTGAGGCTCATCCCATTCGGTCACGCGAATGGCTTCGAACCCGCCTTCAAGACCAGTCCAAGCGTTGAGCCCAACGAAGTTTACGAAATTAGTGCCCAGCAGCATCAACTGCGCCATGATCGCATTGTTATCCTCCTCAGCGCTCAAGTGGCAATCGCTACATCCCTTGGTTTCTGTGGTGCGCACAGTGTGGGGGAAATGCGGCGCGAAGGCCTGGCTTGAAAAACCAATCGATGAGATTGGTGGCTGTTGAACATAGATGCGTTCGCGGTTGACGTTGGTTGAAGAGAGAACCAACGCCGAAGTTGATCTAACGGGAGCAATGATGTTGCCTTTGGTCGTCTGGTGACGGCCAAGCTGGAACATTTCATCACGCGCGACTTGCGGGTTATAAGTCGCGAAATTGCGTGTTTCCTCCCCGCCATATTTATGGGCTTTGGTTTTCCAGTTCGCCTCAATCGGCAAATGGCAACCACCACAAGACGTTGTCCAACTAAGGTGACAGGTGAAACAGGTCATTGTGTCATCACCGTGCGCCCGGTCAGCTTTCGCAATACCCGGCCCCCAGCCGTAGCTGGCGTTTTCGGTGCCGCCCGTTTTGCCCATTAACTTGGCGCGCGCGGCCTTCATATTATAGCGCTTGTTGGTTGGGTCGACGGTGTCCTTGACAAGGCTCACCTTCCACTCAAGCTTTGGATCAACGATTGAACGCTGCATGAGGACGCGATTGCCGTCATCATCATAGAACCACTCAAACCGCTTTTGCCCGTCAGGGTTGCGCAGCAGCGAAAGGTTCGTCCCCTGCGGTGGAGCCGCAGGGCCAGAGGTGAGCAGCGTAGGATATTGATCCGCAGTGCCGTGGCAATCTTTACAGCCGATTTCGATGGCATTTGCGACCTCGGTGTAGATCAGGCCATTGCCGTGGCTATCCTGCGAGAAATGGCAGTCGGCGCATTGCAGCCCTTTTTCGGCATGGATGTCCATCATATGGACGGTCTTGCCGGGGTTTACGCCGGGCTCGACCCATTTACCTTCGCCCTTTTTACGCCATTTTTCGGGGTCGTTAGGGTCAACGATATTGCCTTCGGCATCGAGCAGATTGCCCTCGCGATCGCGCTTGAAAATACCACGGAAATTCCAGCCATGGCCGTGATAATCGGCGAACTGCGTGTCTTTGAGACCTGGATTTAGATCATAGACGTTGCGCAGAAACTCAAGATCGCGCCACAATCCGGTCGCTGCCGCTGCCTCTGGGTTGCGGTCATAGGATTTGAAGCGTTCGGCAATTGTGGGATAGAATTGCTTCTTAGGCCACATCGACGGCGCGTCGGATTCATAATCCCACATTGTATAGCCAAGGTAGCTATTCAGGAAGATATTGGGCTGATGCATGTGGCAATTCATGCACTGTGCGGTTGGGATTGCACGGGTGAAGGCGTGCTCGATCGGATGGCCTTTTTCTTTCATCCCACCGCTGCCATGACCACCGGCACCGTGACCAGCGGAGCCTTCTTTGGCTTCGCCGTACAATACGCCGCCGTGTGAAGGTGGTGCACCGGGCTCGTTGTGGCCAGCGGCATGTCCATCACCATGTCCTGCGTCACCCTCCATGCGATCCTTGATTGTCGGATCCACCGTTGCGGTTTGGCCATCACGGCCATATTTGGCATAGATCAGGCTGTGGCGCGGTTCGCGGTCGTTGGCATAAATCACATGGCAAGCGGCACAACCAGATTGGCGGTAATCGCCGGGTTGATCATTAGTGCCCATGAACCACATGAACGGATCGTTGAGCCGTGTTTTATGAACATTAAGCACAGGAATCGCGACCCGTAGGCCAGTGGCAGGGCCACGCATCGACTGCTTAAGGTCGGGGCGGCCAGGTTCTTCAAGTCGCTGAATATTGCCAGTTGGACTCGGTAGGCCAACGTCGGCAAATTGGGTTACTACGTTACGTCCGCCGCGTTCAAACACGCGGAAGATATCGCCCGGTTTGATGACCTGCCAGCTTGGCAACGGATATAGAATAGGCAGCGCGCCTCGCTTCTTCTGCTCGGGAGTTACCGTTCCCACCGGGGAACCGGGGGAGACAAGTTTTGCCGGCTGACCATCGCGTGTATAAGCTTCGCCAACAACATAGTTTTTGAACGGTACGATCCCATTATTATAGGCAGCCCCGCCCCAGAGCATTGCGCCCGATGCCATTATTGAGCGTTCAGCCGCCTCTATGGTATTCATGTGGCATGCGCCACAGCTCTCGCGGGCGATGCGGTAATCCGACGGATTTACAAAACGGATAAACTCCGGCGATTCCTTGTTTAGTAGGGTGTAACTGCGGATCGGGTTGGCTGATGATGGCCAACTGCTTGGATATCGCGGCAATACGTGTGCGGCGTCGCGCAGTTTGATATATGCGGGGTCAGTGAATTTGAGCTTTGCGTCGGTTAGTCTAATCTTCGCGTTTCCGCCGTGGCAATCAGCGCAGCCAAGCACGACGGCCTCACTCTTGTGCATGGTCCATGCGTCGGAGGCGCTATGGCACGAGATGCAGCCTTCGGTCTTGAGTTTAGCCTCCTCTTTCGTCTGATTTTCAGGCGATGGTGGTGCAAACACAGTAGAATAATCGCGTGTTATTGGCTTTGCCACTTCGGATGCCTGAGCTTTGCTCAAACCAAATATGGTGAGTGCCGCCAGCAACAGGCCAACGAAGATGAGTCGGAAAAAATGGGGGAGAGGAAGCCGATTGGCCATCATTAAAAGCTCGCAGTAGCGTTGAACAGGACGGAATAGTAACGCTTTTGGCGTTGCGCATTGGCGAAAAGATCACGGAAGCCCTTACCGGACTGTAGCACCGCACCAGACAGCCGGAATACGACATTCTGAATGGCAGTCGGCCGATAGATTGCCGCCGTCGAAATATCATAGCCTATCGCTTTCGGGATCGATCCTTCGACCCTCAGCGCTTGAAGCGTTGCTGTATTTTCAAACCACAGATGATTGACGTTCCCAGTCAAGCGGAATGTTGGCGAGATATCGGCATCAACACCGACGCCTAGGAGCATCGTTCCGGGGTTATTGAAATTGGATTGCCCTTGTTCCTTTGAGGAACGCAGCGAATTCAGGATGCCGTTGCGGCCGTTAATATTTATCACGCGACCACCGCCTGCAAACGGAATGGTTTGGCGAATGAAATAGCTTGTGTCGGCTCCGGCAAAAATCGGATTTTCAAAAATCGCGTCAAATCCGCCTTCGACATTATCGAATGGCTTACTATCACCCGAGGCATAGAGTGCGGCGAGGCGAATACGGATATAATTTATATCGATACTTGGCTCAGCCGCAAAGAAAAAGCTCCGGATTTTGGCCTCTCGGTTAGTGAAGAAGCTGTTACGATCAGTGCCAAATGCTGCATAGCTTGTCGCAGTCAGGTTGACGCGGCCGATCCGGCCATCAAGCGAATAGCCTAAATACAGGGCGTTGTAATTTCGGCCTCGGTTGGTGCCCAGCAGCGCGGGCCGTACCGGGAAGCCATTGTCGTCCAGCTCAAGCTGCTTTTTTTCGCGGTTGATGTTGAGCGTGGCCGATACCTGACTGGTAAGGCCAACCAATGGGAAATCTTGGCGGTAAAGATTCGCAGCGATAACATAATCGTCGCGTGGCCGCATCGTTACGGCATTCAGTCCGCTGTTGGTGTCCTTTTCCAATCGCCAGAAAACCGCTAGATTATATTGATAGCGGTTATTGTCCCGAATGCCGAACAAGCGAATACCAAGCTGGTTATCGTTAAACAGAAACCCTCTGAAATCCTGCTGGAACGGCTGAATGCCGAAGCGCAGCGAGTCAAAATCGAAGCGATCCGATACGTTGCGCCAGTGAACGTCATAAAACAATTCCTGCACACCGAGAAAGTAATCGAAGCGGTTGGATTCTTTAGAGGGTTTTACGCTCAGCACGCGTCGCTCAGGAACATTCACATAGTTGATGTTGAACGCCAGCAAAGCGCGATATTCAATGTCTGGTGGTTTGTAAGCGGTTTGCCCCTTGATCAGCGCGGCACCAAACAAAAAGGTCTGCGCAAGGACAAGCGATTGGTTTTTACCGAACACATCATTGCTGCGCGGGCGCTCTGTCGTTTGTACGCTTACCGGGATCGGGAAAGTGCGTGGTTCAACGATTGTGTCCGAAATGCCGGTAAGGACAAAAAACCAGTCATTGCCTTTAAGGCCAAGGAACTTGGGTGTCCGGCATTTACTTTCTCCCGCTGCTGCCCGCCGCGCGACTTCCTCGTCGGTTGGGATACAAAGTGGTTTATCGCCCTTGAATGTGTTCTGGTTATAGGGATCAAGGAACCTTTCTTTGCGCGCCAAACCAAGATTTGAAGACAAACGGAAGCGATCAGGGATAGGGAATTCGGGATCACCAGGAAATGCTGACGGTGGAGGAGGGCGTACCGCGCCGATATTGGTTTGAACCACAGGATCGGGCAGAGCCTTTTCGTCACCGGGGCGACGGCGACCATCAAGCAAGGCACCTTCGGCATTGACGCCCGGCGCTACAGTGACATCGGGTGTCTGAATGGCTGACTCAGGAACGGTTCCGGCTGGAAAGCTTGGCACAAAGTCATCGGGAAGCTCGCCCTCATCGGGGCCGCCAACTGCCTCGTCGGACGGAGCTGACGCGCTTAATACAGGTGCAGCCGATTGCGCAGCTTGATGCACATCGGCAGCAGCAAGAGCGGTTACACCCTTGGCTATGGTTCCTTCGGGAAAACTGACCAGGCCTGATGCTGTTCCACCATCCAAAGTACCAAGAGGGAATGACATCGTCTGCCCAGCCATTACAATCTCGTCGGGGATTGCGCCTGAAGCCGTTTCGGCCTCGTTCTCATCTGAGCCACCGACACCGCTTAATTCAAGCTCGGACGCACCAAGAATTGACGTTAAAGTTGCCTCATGGACGAAATCATCGACCCGATTTTTCCGCATAGTCGCGGATTGGCTCGAAAGGGCTGCAAGTGTTGGGAAAAAGGAAAGATCAATCGGCATGGCTTAGCGTCCCTGACAGACTTGCTGTTCAGGCGTATCGAGGAACGGCGCAAACGGGCAACCGACATAACGCAAACGCACGGTCCTTCCCCCGGTCACTGGAACCACAACATTATCGGAACGGACAGAGATTGGGGCATTGCCAACGCCACCGTTGCCGAGCCTGAGACCTGCATTGTTTGCGCCAAGAAAGCCGATCATATCATCCTGATCGATCCCATCTCCAGAAACGCCAATGCCGCCGACGAGGACATTGCCGCGATATATAGGCTCACCCCCCGGAAATATCTGGATGCCGTTTTGAAGACGGTTTTGGCCCGGCGCTACATCGGGCGAGCGGGTGCAGCGCTGTGGCGTATCAGTCGCACTCGCGCCGAGAATGAACAGCACATGTTGCGCGATATTCTCAGTGATTAAGGTTGATTGAATGCCAACCGAGAAGGGGCTGAAGCCCTGAATGCCTGGAGAAAATGGGCCAGGTGGACGCTCCTGCTCACCGTCTGGAAAGAAGGGGCGGGCGATATTGCCGATCGCACGATTCGTGAAGGCCACGCGTCCGGTGAAGGCATTGGGGTCATTGAAGAAGACCTGCGCAGTTCGCATCATCGCGGCTATGCGAGGAGTCGGATTGGTGATCAGTTCATTTTGAGCATTGATATTGCTGAAAAATGCCGCAGTCCGGGCTTTCTGCAACGATACGTCAGTGCCGAATATTGGTGCATCAGGCGAGCGAACCACGCCGAGTACTGAGCCAAACGTGTCTACGACGCTGATAGTGACTTGCGCACGGCTATCAAGTGGCCGACGGATTTGCGCGCGCGCGCGCGTCATGATCAAAAAGGCCTCTTCAAGCAATGCACGTGTTTCTGCGGCGGTAATCGGCTGAGTTGTGGTTGAGCCATCGGTTGCCGCGCGAATCGGGAAACGATTGGCACCCGAACCATTTGTCAGGATAAACGCATCTGGATTGGAGAATTCTGCAGTCGTCGACGCACGAATTCCAGAGTTTTCACTACCATATGCGCTACCTGCAATAATACTTGCAGCGTTATAGCCGGTCACAGCGATCAAATTGCCGACCGAGCCAACCAGCGTTGAAAAGGCGGGTGCCGCCCCACCCCTGAAACCTGCAGCCGTTGCATCGCTATATCGAAGTGACGTGCCATCCACGGTTATGAAATCCGCCAGAATTCCGGGAGGAGGAAGGAAGTTAGTTGTAGCCGCAAGCGCAATGAATTCTTCATCCTTGCTTTCGGTATCAAGGATATTGGTATCAAAATCATAAACGCCATCAGCCATCACGCCAACGCCGCCGACAAGGACGCCATTCTTGTAGAGGGGGAAGCCCCCCGCATCTGCCGAAAGCCCTAACGGCGAGCGTTTTGGCCCAATCATTGCGGGGGCACCAAAACGCTGACTCAAATCCGAACATGGCAATTGGCTGAATTGAACACCGTAAAGCGGCCCACTTTCCAGTCCGACTGCATTAGGCGAAGGTGGGAAATTCTGCTGGACGATCTGACTAGCGGTACGCGTTGAAAAAGCGTTCCCGCCGCTTGAAAGATAAGCGCCCGTCACAGCCTTGGCGATTGCACCCGCGCCGGCCGCTGGTACATCTGCGGGAAGGCCGGGGAACTGATCGAGATTGCCGGGAAAACCTTGCAAATCGCGGTTGAACGAAACGCCGCCGGGCGCATTAGGAATCCGCAGGTTCGGGTTTGCTCCGTTCATCACGAACACGCCGAGTACGTTGCCGACGCGGTCAGTCACTGCAATCGTCGCAGGCATGTTGCGCGCGCGGGCTTCGGTAATTGCCTGCGCCATAACTTGCTGAACATCTGCAACCGATAGAGACTCTTGCGCGGGTACGATAAAGGCACGAACTGGCGGCACGGGGGGAGGTGGGGGCACAGCATCAGGGGACGTGCTGTTGGTTCCACCGCCACAGGACGCTAATACGAAGGCCATGGCTGTAAGGGCAGAAATCGATTTGGTAACACGCATTAACGAAGAGTCCTTATGGTTCGAACAGCACTGCCAAGTGCACGGCGGAACTCAGCTGGGCGATATTCATTGGGATCACGCACTGCTGCATAAGCCCGATTTATGTCACTTCTGATTCCCGAGACTGCTCCCCCTGAAACTTGTCCCGAATTCACCATCGCGCTTACCAGCGTATCGATCGCCATCACGGCTTGGGTACTGCCGGTATAGTCGGTGAAGCGATTGCTGACGGCGTCACTTGAAATCATATCAATAATTGCGAACGTTTGCGCGCGATCAAGATTGGCGTTTTGGAACGCACCCGCCAGCGCCGAAGCTGATGACGCGAGCCTGCTTGCCGCGACGACGGCGGCTGGCCGATCTTTGGCCAGCGCCGCATGGAAAGCGCGACTGTCGGCTTCAAAACGGGCTGAAAGTGATGGCGCGGCGACCTTGGCCGCTGCTGTGAGCATGATCATATTCTCATCATTGAAGGGAGTATCTCCAGCAGCAATCAAGCGCCCCGGATTATCGAGAGCGGTTGGCGTGAAAGTTTGATCATCATTGATCTGACGGTGACAGCTATGACAATCAAAAAAGTAGAATTCGGGAAATGCGCCGTTGGTACCAAGCTTGGCATTGCTGAACAGCGAAAGCTGTCGCTCTACTGCCATTGCTTGCCCGACAGCCCAAACGCGGACGCTGCTTACGCGGCCTTTGCGCGATGCATAGTCACCATCTTCATTATGGTGCGATTGGAGCGCGGTGAAAAGATCAAGCTCATAAGAAACACGCGGATGGCCAGCGGCCATCATCTGGTGGCTGACGAACTGGTTGCCGTCTGCCGAACCAAAATGGCAATCAAGGCAGATCGCCGCCTTAACCGCAGGCCGTTCGGTTGCCGTTAAACCAGCGCGAAGATTAGCACTATGGTTGCCTGCCTTATGCACATCAATCCAAGTCGATGAGCCGCCGTGACAGGCCTCGCATCCAACGCCGTCAGACAGCAGAAACTTTGGCCCACGCGATGTTGCAGGGTCGCTATGGCAGCCAAGGCACATCTGCGCCGAAGTCGCCGGGCCAATACCCATGCGTGCGGCTATTGCCTTGCTTCGCGAATTAGATAGCGACGCATAGGCACGGCTATGAGCGCCGGTCGGGGATGATGGATCTTGCCAACGAAGAATTTCATCCTGACGGACGATTTTTCCATCAGGTTCGGCGCGGCCATGACATGTGCTGCCCGCACAAGACGCGACACCAAGATGTGAAGAATCATTTGGGAGAGCCGCAGTCGCAGGCGTTACCCCCGATGAAAGCCCAATCAGAAGGGCACAGCCAGCCAGCAACAGGCATGTGCCTACAGCACACACAGCGCGCCAATCCCCACGCAGCCGGTCAAGAATGTTCCTCTGCACCGCTTCCCTTTCCGCACAGCATCGCCGGACGATTGTTTAAATTTTACGCGATGCAACCCTAATTATTTTCAGTCCATGTTACGCCGAAAGTCGGTAGTGACAAGGTGAGATTCGTCACATGGGTGTTAATATTTCCATCTTTTCGGGCATCTTAAGCCAATTTGTGGCTGAATCGCAACATAAGGTTAACGCCGCGCGTTAACCTTTACGCCGAATCACCAAGTTCCTGATTTCGCTCATGTCTTCCATTGCGAATCGGATACCTTCACGACCAAGCCCCGAATCTTTGACGCCGCCATAAGGCATATTGTCGACCCGGTAGGATGGTACATCGTTAATCACGACTCCACCAACATCAAGCCTGTCCCATGCATCAAGCGCCTTGAACAGGTCGCGCGTGAAGATGCCGGCCTGAAGCCCAAACTTGGAATCATTGACTTCATCAAGTGCCGCACCAAAGTCGCTGAACTTGGAGATTAGTGCGAGCGGCCCGAACGCTTCCTCTCGGTAAACCTTGGTATCGCGTCCAACATTTTCGAGCAGCGTTGCCTGCAGCATCGCCCCGTCGCGTGCGCCGCCACAGAGCAGCGTGGCACCGCCAGCCACCGCTTCCTTGATCCAGCCGTCAAGCCGCACCGCTTCCTTCACGTCGATCATCGGGCCGACAAAGGTTTCGCGGTCATGTGGGCTACCGGTTTTGAGTATTTTTGCGCGCGCGACAAGCATATCGCGGAAGCGGTTATAGATTTTTTCATGAATGATGATTCGCTGTACACCGATGCAGCTTTGCCCTGACTGATAGAAAGCGCCGAAGATGACGCGCTCAAGTGCATCATTGAGATCGGCATCGGCATCGATGATAACGGCGGCATTGCCACCCAGTTCGAGAACGACCTTCTTCTTGCCTGCTTTGGCTTTGAGCGCCCAACCAACATCGGGCGAACCGGTAAAGCTCAGTAGTTTGAGCCGGTCATCCTCGGTGAACAGATCGGCACCATCGCGGCTGGCGGGCAGGATCGAAAAGGCGCCCTCGGGCAGATCGGTTTCGGCGAGCACTTCGCCCATTATGATCGCGCCGAGTGGGGTGCGGCTCGCGGGTTTCATGACAAAGGGGCAGCCGACTGCAATCGCCGGGGCAATCTTGTGCGCGGCAAGATTGAGCGGAAAGTTGAACGGCGAAATGAAGCTGCACGGGCCGATCGGCACCCGTTTCCACATTCCCTGATAGCCTTTGCCCCGCGGGCTGATGTCGAGCGTTTGCACCTCGCCGGTAATCCGTACCGATTCCTCGGCGGCGATGCGGAATGTATCGATCAGGCGACCGACTTCGCCTTCGGCGTCCTTGATCGGTTTGCCCGCCTCAACGCACAGCGCATAGGCTAGCTCGTCGTAGCGCGTCTTGAAGCGGTCAACGCAGTGCTGAAGAACATTCTGCCGCTCATAGGCTGCCATTTTCGCCATCGGTTCGGCGGCGCGCACTGCACCTGCAATCCCAGCGTCAATCGTCCTAGCATCGGCCATCGCAACGCGAAACGCAACTTTGCCCGTGAACTTGTCGGTGACGGCAAGGTCGCTATTGAGTTGCTGCGGCTTGTTGTTGAGATAGAGCGGGTAAACGTCTTTCAACATGCTCATAGCGCGGCGCTCAGCTCCTTGATCTTGTTGTTCAGGATGCCGTCATTCTCGCTGTAATCAACTGGGCAATCGATCAGATGAACACCCGGCGTATCAAGGCAGTGACGGATCAGCGTGGGCAGATGCTCGGCACTTTCGACGCGGTGACCGTTGGCACCGTAGCTTTCGGCATATTTGACAAAATCAGGGTTGCCATAAGTCAGGCCCCAATCCTTGAAGCCCATATTCGCCTGTTTCCAGCGAATCATCCC
The DNA here is from genome assembly GCA_038042405.1 of Pseudomonadota bacterium. Lineage (GTDB taxonomy): Bacteria > Pseudomonadota > Alphaproteobacteria > Sphingomonadales > Sphingomonadaceae > Aquisediminimonas. Next base: position 6,495 of record JBBTEI010000124.1, on the reverse strand, counting down.
GTAGCTGTTATCGTTGAGGATCAGCACGGTGATGTTGAGTTTGAGCCGGACAGCGGTCTCCATCTCCTGACTGTTCATCATGAAGCCGCCATCGCCACAAATCGCCATCACCTTGCGGTCAGGATAGACCATCGACGACATCATCGCCGAAGGAAGGCCGGCCCCCATCGTCGCAAGTGCATTGTCAAGCAGCACGGTATTGGCGCGGTACGCATCATAGCCGCGCGCGAACCAGATTTTATAGACGCCGTTATCAAGGCAGATGATGCCATCATCGGGCATCGCGGCGCGAATGGTTTTGACCAGTGTCGGTGGGAAGATCGGATAACGCTGATCATCCGACAAGCTTGCAGTATGCGCAACTTCGGCAGCGCGCGCCTTAAGCATGAAATCGAAATTCCATGATCCATTGGGAACAATGTCTTCCTTGATCTGCCAAATCGCGTTTGCGATATCGCCGATCACCTCGACCTGCGGGAAATAGACCGGATCAACCTCGGCCGAGCGAGACGACACATGGATCACATGCGCACCGTCTGGTTTCATGAAAAATGGTGGTTTTTCAATAACATCATGGCCGATGTTGACAATACAGTCCGATGCCTCAACCGCGCGGTGGACAAAATCACCTGCTGAAAGTGCGGCGCAGCCGAGGAATTTGGGATGCCGTTCGTCGATCACGCCTTTGCCGAGCTGCGTCGTTAAAAAGGGAATGCCGGTCTTTTCGATCAGCTGGAGCAGCATCCGACTGGTCTGAGTGCGGTTGGCACCAGCACCGATAACGAGCACGGGGGCTTTGGCCTTCTCGATCCGCTCGACCGCTGCACGTACCGACTTGGGATCGGCGCTGGGTCGGCGCGATATGCTGCGCTTGATCGGCCGTGAATCGGTATGTTCATCAGCGATATCTTCGGGCAATTCGAGGTGTACCGCGCCGGGTTTTTCCTCTTCGGCCAGACGGAAACTCTCGCGCACGCGGCTCGGGATATTATCGGCGGCGGCAAGCTGATGGGTATATTTGGTGATTGGCCCCATCATCGACACAACGTCGAGAATCTGGAAGCGACCTTGCTTTGATTTCTTGATTGGCTTCTGCCCGGTGATCATCATCATCGGCATCCCGCCAAGTTGGGCATATGCCGCTGCCGTCACGAAATTGGTTGCGCCCGGCCCGAGTGTGGCAAGGCACACACCGGTTTTGCCAGTATGGCGCCCGTAAGTCGCCGCCATAAAGCCAGCGCCTTGTTCATGCCGCGTCAGGATCAGCTTGATCTTGGTAGAGCGTGACAGGCTATCAAGGAAATCAAGATTTTCCTCTCCTGGGACACCAAAAATATATTCGACGCCTTCTTCTTCAAGGCATTCGATGAATACGTCAGATGCTTTGGCGCTCATGGTCGCTAATCCCCTCTTTGATGCATGATGTTACGCAAACACAAAACTGGTGCGACCCAGCCAATCGGCGGAAATCCTGAAAATATCATGATCCCCCCGTGCGATTCGTCAATCTAACGTGCCATGGTGCGACTGTCACCCTCAATAGCCAAGCGCAAGATTAACCTGATGGTGAAGTGCCTCGCCTGCCTGATATCGGGACAGATTCTCAAGGAAACGCTCGGCCGAGCGCACAAACATCTTGTCCTGTGCGCGCCCCGAAAGGTGCATCGTGATGTGGGCATTATCGAGCGCCCACAGCGGGTGATTAGCGGGCAGGGGTTCAGGGTCAGTCACATCAAGGAAAGCCGCGCCAATCACTTTGGCCGAAAGTGCTGCAACCAGCGCGTCTTGATCAATCACTGATCCGCGCGCGATATTGATCAGCGTCGCGCTCGGCTTCATCGCCGCGAGTTCAGCCGCGCCGATCATTTTGTCAGTTTCGGGCGTCGCAGGAACGGCAAGGATCACCCAATCAAATTCACCAAGCCGCGCGCGCCACTGATCGGGAGAGAGGGTGTTGGGGGCAGGGGTGCGGCGCACGACAGATACATCAACATTGAATGCCTTGAGTCGTTCTTCAACGAGTGAACCAATCGCGCCGTAGCCGATAATCAGTGCCTTGCTGCCAAACAGTTCAACCTTGCCCGGCGAGTCCTGCAACCACTCACGCCGTTCCTGCGCGCGGACGACATCGCGGTAGCCCTTAGCGACGGTGAGCATCCCCATCACGACATATTCGGCAATCGTGATCGCGTTAATGCCAACGCCGTTGGTAAAGGTCACACCGCGCTGGGTCAGCAGATCAAGCGGCATCCCGTCAACGCCTGCATAGATTGAATTGAGCCATTTAAGCTTGGTCGCGCGGGCAATGGCTTCGGCCATGTCGCCCTTGTCATACATATCGAACCAGCCGATTTCGGCGTGCGGCGCGAGGGCGAAAGCCTCCTCCTTGGTCATGAAGAAGCGGGCGTCGATGTCCGCAGGGAGGCGCGTTTCGACTAGCGGACGGACGAGGGCGGAGAGGACGGCGATGGTCATGATTTGGGTTCCTTCGTCATTGCAAGCAAATCGAAGCAATCCAGTATCGGACTGGATTGCCGCGCTGCGCTCGCAATGACGATAAAGCTAAACATCAATCCGCCAATCCCAACCGAGCGGATCGCCGTCCATCACCTCAACACCCTTGGCGATAAGATCATCACGTATCGCGTCGGAACACGCGAAATTTTTGGCCGCCCGAGCTTCTTTGCGCGCGGCGAGCGCGGTTTCGATTTCGGCTTCGGTGATGACGGCTGCTTTGGGGCGGATGCGGAGATCGGCGCGGGTGAGGGACAGGAGATTGAGGCCGAGGACTGAGTCCATTTTCGCAATTGTCTCAAATCTCGCTTCCGGACTTTCATTCTTAAGAGACAAAGCCCACTCTACGGACGTCACTGCTTCTGGCGTATTGAGGTCTTCAAACAACGCCTCTTCAAACTGCATGGTGCCGACTACGCGAATGGTGGAACCAACTGCACTAGAATGCCCGTCACCCTGAACTTGTTTCAGGGTCCATGTTTCAGTAGGGGAAGGCATCTCCTTGGGAGGCATGGATGCTGAAACAAGTTCAGCATGACGGGCTTTGAGAGCTTCTACCCCCATCACCATCCGCTTCAACCGCACAAACGCCGCTTGCAAACCCTCCAAGCTAAATTCCAGTTCACTGCGGTAATGCGCCTGCAAGCACATCAGGCGGTAGGCGAGGGGGTGGAAGCCTTTGTCGATCAGGGCTTGTAGCCGCAGGAAATCGCCGCTGGATTTGCTCATCTTTCCGGCGCGGTCGATCAGGAAATTATTGTGCATCCAAATTTGCGCACCGCTGTCGGTAACACCGCAATGAGCTTGGTTTTGGGCAATTTCGCAAGGGTGATGGATTTCGCGGTGATCGATTCCGCCGGTGTGAATATCAAACTGGAACCCAAGCTCAGCGCCCGACATGACTGAGCATTCAAGGTGCCAGCCCGGTGCGCCTTTACCCCAAGGGCTATCCCATTCCATCTGCCGCGTTTCACCTAGCGGTGTTTTGCGCCAGATAGCAAAATCCTGTGGCTGGCGCTTGCCGGGAACGGGATCAATTCGGCTTTGCCCGTCTTCGGTCGAAGCACGCGCCAACCGCCCATAATCGGCGACCGTCGAGGTGTCGAAATAGAGGCCGCTTTCAAGCTCATAGCAATGCTTGTCAGCAATGCCCTCCGCAAATGCGATCATCTGGTCGACATAGTCGGTTGCGATTGTCCATTTGGCGGGCTGCCGAATGTTTAGCCGATCAATGTCTTCCCAATAGGCCTGCGTGTAGAAATCAGCGATCTCGCGTGCTGACTTGCCGAGTGCTCCGGCAGCTTTCTCCATCTTGTCATCGCCTGCATCGGCATCCGACGTCAGGTGGCCGACATCGGTGATGTTGATGACGTGTTTGAGCTTGAAGCCTTTGTATGACAACACGCGGCCCAGCGTATCGGCGAAAACATAGGCGCGCATGTTGCCGATATGCTGATAATTATAGACTGTCGGGCCGCAGGTATAGACGCGGGCCTCGCCTTCGTGGACGGGTTCAAAATCCTGTATCTCGCGCGTCAGGCTGTTGAAGAGTCGCAAGGGGGAGGGGGACTGGCTCATACCAAATCCCCATCCTATCCGAAGTTCGTTTCGTCAACCTTGCTTATTTCGGTTCGGCCTCTTGCTGTTTGGTTTCACCTTTTCCGCATGCTTCAAGGTTTTGGTCGTCGTTGCAGTCGCGCGCATCATAGAGGGCGTAAAGATCGTCATTTCCGACGCCGGTTACGGGGTCGTCAACCACCGGCGCAAATGCTGACGTATCAAGCGACTTGAATTCAAAGCGGACAAAATCGCCGCTGTTGCCATTTCTCTCATTCGAAGGTGCCTCGTCATCGTTCTGGCCAACGACATCGCGGGCAAGGCTGCCACCATCGATCGTTACCAAGCAGGCCGCTGACGTGGCGATGGCGCAGCCGTTAACAGTAGAGGCGGCGTCAAATGGTGTCGACGGGAAAGTGCTAAGTTGAATTTGCGCGCCGTTGATTGTCTGGGCCCGCAGGAAATCAATGCCCGTGATGAAGCTGCCGTTTGTCTGCAACTGCCGCCCGCTCACAAATATCCGCGTTGTTGGGCTGGCTGCATTGATCGCCAGTCCTCCATTGCCAACTGTAATCCCGCGACGGTCGCCGAAGCTGAGCGCGCTTAGCTCCTTGATCCCGCTATTCTGAACAAAAAAACCATTCGATACATTGACGATGATAGTATTTGCACTGAATGCGCCAGCGTCGCTGATTGCATTATCGTTGATTGCAAGCCGATCATTGATCGCGCGACCGTCGGCTGCTGCAGCAACGTCGCCAATCGCGGTCAGGCTCGCCGCAATTACGCTTGGTGCTGTGAGTTCAATCGTTCCGCTAGGTGCACCAGCCGCTCCCGACAGGCTGATCGAGCCTGTCGCCGCATCAACCTCGATCGATTGTGCTGCATTGATTTGGAACCGGTTGGTGGTGGCAAGGTTGCTGATTGCTACCGTGCCTATCGTTCGTAGCTTGCCCGGCGTTTCGATGCGAAGCCGTCCAGTCGCACCAATATTGCCAGTGCTAGCGCCTGTCTGGCCGATCGCTCCGGTCAAGGTCAGGGCATCAAGCACAACATCAGGAGCCGCCGTATTGAGCGTCGTCGGTGTCTGTGTGCCTGCTGGCGTTGTGGTGGCGCGTGCTGCTGTGATGATGATGTCACCAGCAAAAATGCGCTGCGCCTCGGCATTTGACAAGCTGTAACCTGTGGTGACTCCAGCGCCGCCAATTGTGGTAACCCCCGTGCCCGTATTGGTCAGTTGCGCAAGAGTTGTGCGGCCCTGTTCACCGATCCGACCTGTGGTGGTGTTCACGGCGATATCGGTCGATTTGAGATCGATCGCCGCGCCGTTCGCGATGCCGCCAACCGAAATCAGATTACGAGCAATAACATTCAGGTTGCGACCAGCGCTACTGTTGCCCGTCATTGTTGCATTGCTATCAGAGGTGATGATAATGTCCCCTGCACCGGGCATTCCACCCGTCGTACCGCCCGTGAAGGCGCTGCCGCTGCTCAGTGTGCCGGTTGAGATGTTCCCACCGTTAGTGCTGGTCAGGTTGATATTGCCAAGCGCACCGCCGGTCATCGCTGAAAGTGTGCCCGCTGCGGTAAGGTTCAGGTTACCCCCGGCTGCGCGGACGGTACCAACATTCATCGCACCGTTTGCCACTCCCGTCAGGTTGTTGGCCGCTGTCAGCGCAGTCGCGGTGATCGTTCCGCCCGTGAGTGCGATGTTGCTACCCGATGTGGCCGTGTTGATGGTCAAGCCTGTTGCCGCATTGCCCGTCAGTGCGCCACGTGCTGTTACAGTTCCCACATTGATCGAGCTTGCGGTCGATGCAATTGTAACATCGGATGCGCTGGCCGATGCGAGTGTGATGGCACCGCCGTTATTGATCGAAACCTTATTGCCAGCGCTGAGTGCGCCTGCAGCCACCACATTGGCGGTGTTGCTAATGATGATGTCGGTCGCCGCAGCAATGTTCCCGCTCGTCAATCCGTTGGTGACGATAATATGAACATTATTTGCAGTGGCCGTAACGTTGCCGGTTGTCGCGCTGTGCAATCCTCGTATTTGAACGCCGGTTCCGCCGGCTAGATTGGATGTGCTGATTGCACCTTGACCTGCCGAAAGGACAAGATCGCCACCCGCAGTTGCATTCGCAGTGGTGATGCTGTCGCCGATAATTGTGGCTGAGGTGCCTGCGGTGATCGGCCCGGTTGTCGTGAATGCACCAACGGCAGTCGCATTCAGACTTGTGCCGGTGGTGACTGCCCCCCCCGTGACACTCCCGCCTGCCATGATGCTGGTAAAGTCACCGCTGGTGAGCGACGTGAAGGCTGCGTTGCCGGAACCGTTCACCATGATATCATCGCCTGTGACCACGGTACCGAGCACGGCGCTTCCGCCAAAGTTTACAGCGACATCGGTTGCCGCGTTCACCG
>JBBTEI010000123.1:0-9593 GCA_038042405.1 Pseudomonadota bacterium | reverse complement strand
AAAAGTCTGGCACCGCGCCGATGAAGGGGATCGCGCCAAGCAAAGCATCGATGCCGATATTGCCTGCCATGCGAATAATGGCCGATTTCGGCATCCCGAGGTTGCGCGCCTCCCATGCGATATAGCTGCCCATGATCGCGGCGACCGCGCTACCGCCGACTGGAATCAGATCTAGGATGACATCAAGCCCGACCTTCTGATTGGTGCCCGGAATATGGAAAAGCCCTTCGAGCAAGTGCTCAAGCGCCTCGATGCGGCGGCGTACTGCCGCCGGGCTGCTGCTGGCGATCCCTTCGCGCACACCATCAAAATGCCTAATCACTTCCGGTTTGATTGCCATCAATCGCACTCCTCATCCCCAACATAGGTTGCGGTTTCACAGCTTTCCAGTGGCATGCGGTTATCGGCGGGCTTTCCGCAAATGGTGAAGCGGGTGGACTGCAAAGCTATTTGCACGCCAACCGGTCAATTCGGGGCTGACAAGTGACCAGCGTAAGGGCAAGGCAAGCGGAATGAACAATTGCTCTGACGCAATTGCAGCATCAGCCTCTGCAATCGCGGCGGCACGTTCGCTCACCACGCCGGTTGAAAGCGCAGCGCGGATCGCGGTATCTGCAAGCGTACTGCACATATATCCCCGCCCGCATGAAAAGCGCGAAAGAAACCAGAGCGCGGTGCGCTGCGGTGCCACTTCGTCGATCAACCGCAGGTCAGCGGCATCGTTCATGCCCACCCGCACCGCTATGATCCCGACTTGGCGCCAATCTTCGGCAATAGCTGCGAACAAGAGACGTGAGCCGGGGCCGGAGGGGAGCGCGATGCGGACAACCGGCACCGTTCCAGCCGCCTGTAGATAGTCGCGCGCACGCGCAACCCGCGCCGGCTTGTCAAGTCCGACCCATTCAAGCGCGGCTGGCGCGGTGGCGCTATCAAGCTGGCCGGGCAAGAGGGCATATTGCGCCCGCCAACCGCTAAGACCAAAGCTTGAGACCAATCGTTCACGGTCAATTGCCATCGCAAGCGCACGGCGAACATTGGCACTCACAAGGGCTTTGCTGCCATCGACAACGGCAAAGCCAAATAACCCGTAAGCCGGATCCGTGATGAATTGGTTGTTCGCAATCGCAGCAGGCCTTACCAGCGGAAGCGTGTTAAACCGTCCTCCGGTGACAAGGCCAATCTCCCGCGCGGCAAAACGGGCAACAGCACGCGCACCCGCTTCACGGCGGATACGGATATCATCCTGCTGGCCTGCTTCGGCCCGTGCTTCCTCGCCATCGGGCGGTAATAGTCGTAACCGGGTCACATTATCGCGCACCGAATGAATGCGGTAAGGCCCGGTTCCGTTGCTTGGACGATCAAGCGTAATTGCCATTTCAGGCTGCGCAAGAAGCTGGAGGACATCCCGCTGCGCCGATTTAAGACGGATTTCGAGGACTTGGCCCGTCATCGGAATGATCTTGTCAATCGTGCCAAGCATAGGCTGCAAGCGGTTTTTCCGATCCGCTGCCACCAAGCGCTGCAGCACACGCGCGACGGCTGCACTCGTTACCGGTCGGCCATCGGCCCATAATATCCGGCGAATACGGAAAATGATGCTAAAACCGTCGTCGGTAACAATCCAGCGTTCAGCAAGCCCAGGCTCGATTTGCCCTTCGCCGTCAAAGGACACAAGACCTTGAGCCGTTGCGGTGATGAGGCCATTTTGATCGGCAGGGCGCGCTTGCTTTGCCCTAAGGTCTTGCTCAGCGGTGATGACACTCATTGTCACCGGCGCTTCAGGATCACCGCGTGAGCAACTACCAAGCATAGTGACCGCGACAAGGCCCAAAAGGAGGCTTCGCGCTATCATGAGCGCCAGCGCAATGTTGCACTCGGATGTGCATTGGCAGCATTATTGAACCAGCCATCGACGCGGGCGGCGACCAGCGATTTCGAAACATAATAATAGATTGGCAGTACCGGGCTTTGCTCCATCAGGCGCGCCTCGGCTGCACGCATTGACGCTGCACGCGCACGCGGCTCGGGCAGCGTCTGCGCCCGGTCAAGCAATTCGTCATAACCCGCATCGGCAAAGCCCGAATAGTTGACCACCCCGCCGTCGCCACGATGAACCGCCAGAAAATTTTCGGGTGCCGACAAATCCCCAATCCAGCCCGAGCGTGCAAGGGCAAACTCGCCGCGACGCAGGCTCGCAAAATGCAGCGCGGCCTCGCTATTGAGCAACCGCGCCTCAACACCAAGCGGGCGCCACATTGCCGCGAGCGCGACCGCAATGCGGCGGTGATCAACATCGCTGTTAAACCGCATCTCGAAGATCAGCGGGCGCGAAGGGCTATAACCTGCTTGGGAAAGCAGCGCTTGTGCCGTCGCCATTCGCTTTGCGCGCGGCCAATCGGCAAAGGCCGGGCGATAAGCCCCAAACATACTCAACCCTGCGGGAACGACGCCCCACGCCGGTTGAACACCGGTCGCGAGCAACGTCTTGGCAATCCACTCCCGCTCGACAACAAGGCTCAGCGCACGGCGAATGCGGACATCGTCAAAGGGGGCTTTCCGTGTATTGAATGCAAAATAATAGGCACCCCGATAGTCGCTCACCCGCACAGCATTGGGGAGCGTCTCCATTAGCTTGGTAAGGCGCGAAGACGGAAAGTCTGATGTCACATCAGCACCGCCCGCTTCGAACAGGCGCAAAGCTGAAAGGCTATCGCTGACCGGCCGCCACTCGATCTTGCCGATTGGTGCTGCGCCGCCGTGCCAAAGCGGATTGCGCGATAATCGCAAATGGCTACCCAGCGCCCATTCGGTCAAGCGATAGGGCCCCGACGTTACCAGTGGCCGCGCCTCGGTCCACTTGACTTGATGGAGCGGGAGCGCCGCCATCGCCGGGTGCGCCATCAGTTCGGGAAGCGCCGGAAAGGGATGTCGCAACCTGACGACAAACCGTGCGGGCGTGACCGCTTCCACCACGTCTACCGCCTCGAACAGCGGCAATGCAGGGGCGGCTGTCGCAGGATCGCGTAACCGCGCAAAACCAAGTGAAAAACTATGCGCTGTAATCGGAACGCCATCTGAAAAATACAGTTTTGGGCGGAGGAAAAACGTCCATCTGAGGCCATCGGTTGATTGCGCCCAACCGCGTGCAAGCCCCGGCTCGATCAGCCCGTGCCCATTGATCCGGGTCAGCCCTTCAAACTGATCCGACGCAACGCGCAACGAGGCAAGATCGGAGATGCTTTGCGGATCAAGGCTCTTCACCTCATCATCGGAGAGGCGGACGAGGACATCGCGTGGCCGGTTTGCGCTGCCACCATCGCCAACACACCCCGCCATCAAAAGCAGTAAAAGGCTAAGCAATCTCATTGCGGGCCCACCTTGTGTGCGGCAACAATAGCGCAAAGATGATCATAAAGCGCGTCGCGATTGGTCTCCCAGCTAAACCGGTCAATGCTCTGGCATATCGCGGCTCGGTCAGGCGGGTTGGCAATGAAGGCTTTGACTGCTTGAGCAATCGCGCCGGCCTCGCGTGTAACGAGCTTGCCAGCCGCTTCACCTTGCACAAGCTCGCTCGCCCCGCCGACGTCAGCGATCACAATCGGCGTGCCACTGGCGAGCGCCTCAACCCACGCATTGGCCAGCCCTTCAGAAGCGGAAGGAAGCGCCATCACGTCCGCCGCCGCCAGCCAGTCTGCCACCACTGGGCGTGGCTGGATGCCAAACAAATGGACACGGTCACCAACGCCGTATTGCGCCGCCAACATCCTCAGCATCGCTTCATCAGGGCCTGCTCCAGTAACGACAAGCGTTGCGCCCGGCAGTTGGGCCATTGCCTTCACCACAAGATCAACGCCTTTACGCGCGATTAGCGGCGCAACGGTTACAACCAGCGGCCCGGTAACGCCGAGTTTTTTCTTGGCTTCGGCGCGATCACGGACATGGAACAGGTTCCGATCGACCCCGGTATAGTGGACGTGGATTTTTTCGTGAGGCATGCCAAGCGCGACCATCTCGCGTTTCATCGCGGCCGAAACCGCTAGCATTCCTCCGGCCGCACGGCCAGCCGCCAAGACTTGCGGGCCAGTATCTGTGCGCTTGCCCCACACGTTGATGTCACTCCCGCGCGCCTTGATTGAAACCGGCACACCAAGCTTGCGGCCCAATTCCACAGCTGCTGGGCCATCAGGGAAGAAATATTCAGCAGCAATCACATCAAAGGCGAAATCGCGCCTAATCTCCCGCAGCAATGGCGTTAGCGCCCGCACCATCAAGCGCGCATCATAGCGTGCACCGATTTGCGGCAGGTGGAGAAAACGCGGGCGATAGAGCCGCACGCCTTGCCAATCCTCGCATAGGGCGAGCGCAGCATCGGCGCGGTAGCGGCTGTGACGATCGAGCGGCGCAGGCGGCAAGCCGCGTGGCACCACAATCCGCACTTCAACATCATCGCGGGCGGCAAGGCCAAGTGTCTGACGCTCAACAAAGGTGCCGAACAGCGGCCGTGTGCGATTTGGAAATAATGTCGAAAGAACAAGAACACGAAGCATCGGAAATCCAGTCAGGCGGGCTCACTCTGCGCACGTTTGGGGTATCGACTGACCAGCAATAGCGCAACCGCAGCAAAGCCGGCACCTGCAAAAAAAGTCGCGTCGGCTCCGAATCGATCCCACAATAGCCCCGCGATCACGCTGGCAAGCAGTAACGCAATCCCCGTCGCCAGATTGAACAGGCCAAAGGCTGAACCGCGCAAGTCTGACGGCGCACGATCGGCGACCAGCTTTGCCAGCAAGCCTTGCGTCAGCGCCATATGCCCCCCCCAAAGGACAAGGCCAAGCGTGACCCCTGCCAACCCCGATGCCATCGCCAAAACAAGGTCAGCCGCGATCAGGCAGGCAATACCCAACCCAAGCAAACGCATCGGCAGCATCCGATCAGAAAAATGCCCTGCCGGATAAGCGCCCGCAGCATAAACAAGGTTCATCACTACCAGCACCAGCGGAGTCAACGCAAGCGGCAGATCTTCAGCATTGGCCTTGAGTATCAGAAATGCCTCGCTGAACCGCGCGAGCGTCAGCACCGTACCAAGCGCAACCACCGCCCAATAGGCGTCGGGCAGCTTTCGCACATCGGCGAACCTCAGCGGCACGCGCGGATTGGCCGTGAGTGGGGCATCAACATCGCGCACGCCAAACAGGATCACAAACACCGCAAACGCAGCAGGGATCGTCGCGATCCAGAAAATCGTGCGGATATCGTTGGCTAGGATCAGCATCAGCCCGACGGCCAACAATGGCCCCGCAAATGCGCCGACGGTGTCAAGCGATTGGCGCAGACCAAACGCGCGCCCGCGCAATTCGGGCGACGTAACATCAGCGATCAGCGCATCACGCGGCGCACCGCGCAGCCCCTTGCCAATCCGGTCGGCAAAGCGCGCGCCAAAGACAAGCCCCGCCGAACCTGCAATCGCAAAAACGGGTTTCGTCACAGCCGCAAGCCCATATCCGATCAGGATCAAGGGCTTACGCCGCCCGATGCGATCAGAAATATAGCCGGAGAAGAGCTTGGTGATTGACGCAGTCGCCTCGGCAACACCGTCGATCAAACCGAGCATTGCGACGCTAAGCCCAAGCTGCACCGTCATAAACAATGGCAATAGCGCGTGAACAATTTCAGAAGACGTATCCATCAGCAGGCTAACCAACCCGAGCGCCCACACCGTGCGCGGAATTCGGGGTGGGGATATGCCGGGCGGAATCGTCACGTCGTCATCATGCCCCTTCGGACGAAAATGGTGCTGCCGGTGAGGATTGAACTCACGACCTCAGCCTTACCAAGGATGCGCTCTACCACTGAGCTACGGCAGCACATTAACCGCCTTCATATTTATGATCGCGGGCTAATAGAGGCGCGCCTATGGACAATGCCTATGGACGCGTCAAGGCTGCGCAGGCTATCAAGACCGGATTATGGCAAAATCGGATGATGAACGCGAAAAAAGACTGGCCGAAGCTCTCCGTGCGAACCTGCGGCGGCGCAAGGGCGCAGCCGTTGAGGTTAAACCGCCACCGCGTTGAGCTTATACACTTTGGTCATGCCAATCCCTTTGAGATCAACCTCTTCGAGCGGAACAATCTCGAAATCAGGCTTTAACCGCCAATAACTGCTTTCCGAAATCAATATTGTCCCTGGGGCTGCTTGCGATTCGAGACGGCTCGCCATGTTGACCGCCTCACCCCAACAGTCGAACGCGGGGCGCTTGACCCCGATTACCCCTGAAACAACCGGCCCGATGTGGATGCCAATACGAATGTTGATCGGGAAACCGCTCTTTTCGACCAACTCTTGCACAATGGCGAGCATCGCGAACGCAAAACGCGCAGCATTTTCGGCATGGTCGCGCGCGCTTTCACCGCGTTGTAACCCGCCAATCGCCATATAGGCGTCACCGATCGTTTTGATCCGGTCAATCCCGTAGCGCTCTGCCTCACGGTCAAAAGCGGAGAAAAGCCCATTAAGGATCGTCAACAATTGCGACGGACTGATTCGCCGGGCGAGCTCGGTAAAACCAACAAGATCAGCAAAAATAATGCTGACCTCTCCGTGCGAATCGGCAATTGCGGTTTCACCGTTTTGAATCCGCTTGACGATCTCGGTCGGCAACATTGAATAGAGCAGTTCATCAATCCGCCCACGCGCTTCGGCCAGCGCTTTGTCAGTTTCAAACTGCCGCCGCGCCGCACGCTCGCGCACCCATGATGAAACCCCTCCAAATCCGATCGCAGCAAAGATCGCGAGGATGTTGATGACAACCCAGCCGGGGCGTGAATTGCCCGTGTAAAGATGCCCGCCAATCCCGCTAATCAGCATGAGCAACGCGCCAATGATAAGATATTTGACGCGGATCTGGAACATCACGGCCGCGCCGAGATAAAGCACCGCGAACCCAAGCGCTGCATAATCAAAACCAAGCGTAAGGATCGAATATATTGCGACCAGCCCACACTGGCCAACAAGCATTATCCCCATAACGACCTGTTCGATGTGCCGCTGCCCCCATTCAAAAAACAACAGCGCCGCCGCCAATGCAAAAGCCGGAGCGATCACTACGCCCCGGATAAAGTGGGTGGTGTCGGCATTAACCGGATCGATCAGCCGGTCATAGATAAAGAAACAATAATAAAAGAGCCCGCCAACAAGCAAAAACAATTGTGACCATATAATATTGTTGCGCACATAGTGTTTGGCGAAACACGCCTCATCCTGGGGGTCTTCAAAGATCAGCCCCAACCGAATCAGCAACGGGTTCAAAAAATTCATGCAGCAGCAATCGTGGTGCGGTGGAGCAGGCGGTGGTGGCCAGCATAACCCCCGGTCGCCGCATGGAGCAGTGAACGATTATCCCACATCAACAGCATCTCCGATTGCCATTTATGGCGATATTGAAACGCGGTCTGCCCCTGCCACTGATAAAGTTCGATTAACAGCAGCTGTGCTTCGGCATCATCCATATCCTCGATGCCAATGATATAGCCAAAACAACTGAACAATGCTTCACAACCGGTTTCATGGTGGACGCGAATAAGCGGGTGCCGCTGCGTCGCCTCTGCATCTTTTGACGGGCGAATGTCCATCGAGCGTTTGGCCGCGTCACCTTCGCCGTAAAACCCGTCTGGCGCATAGGCGCGTCTGGCCGAATGGATCGCACTGCGCCCTTCGATCCTTGCCCGTAGATTGGCAGGCATCGCATCAAGCGCCATGTGTTGGTTGGCAAATAATGTATCGCCGCCAACCGCTGGAATCTGGATTGCATAAAGGCAAGTGCCCGCCGGTGGCCGCGCTTGGAAACTCCAATCGCTGTGCCAGTTTTCGGCAAACAGCGGCGAGGTTTCATCGGCAAGCCGTTCAACCGCGATGATATGATCGCGCCCGGGAATCGGCGCAATGAATGGATCGGCACCAAAACCACCAAAAGCCAGCGTGAAACGCTCAAGGTCATCATCTGAAAGACGTTGTTCGGGGAAAGCCAGCACATGATGCGTAAGCCACGCCGCGCGAATCTCTGCGGCCAAATCAGCACTGATCGGCTGCGACAGATCAACCCCGGTAACGCTTGCGCCGCACGCCTGGCCGGAAGGGGTTATGCTAATCACCCCGTTAGGCTAGCGCGCACGGTGCTGCGTGCCAAGCCCGGCTGTGATGAACAGCGCGCTGGCTTCGCCGTCAACATCAACGGTGTGCCACGCGCCAGGCGGGTTGATCGCATATTCACCGGGGCCAATCACCGCAGTAGCGGTGCTGCCATCGGCCATTTCCTGATACATCGTCATCGATCCGCTGATGCAGAGCACAACCTCATCACCGTTCGGGTGCATTTCCCACATCGGCCAATTCTCGGCAAAGCGGTACATCGTCACCAAGCGCCCCTCGGCCCCGTCCGCCCCATTGCGATCAATATAAGCGTCGTACCAATCCATCGCATTAGTGAATTTGCTCTGGACAATCGCCGTTGCACCAAGGCCAAGATGGATCGGGTAATCATGAATATTGGGCATCTTCAAAACTCCCGCTTTTCTCGGAAAGTTGACAGTGAATCCGTATATTGATCGCGCCTTATGCAGCGCTCATCACGAATGCGTTAAGCTTATTGCCATCGGGATCGCGGAAATAAGCGGCATAAAATCCACCGCCACGCAGGCCCGGTGCACCCTCGCACGTTCCGCCATTGGCAAGCGCGATATCATAGAGCCGCTGCACCTGCGCCTCATCCTTGGCCTCAAGCGCAACCATCACCCCATTGCCAACGCTGGCCGGATTGCCATCAAAAGGGTACATCGCGGCAATTCCGGCAGCACCGCCCGGCGTACCCCAAGCGATATAATTCTCCGCCTCCATCATGCGGCCAGTGCCCATATCCGCAGCAATCACATCATAAAATTTTGCGGCGCGCGCGATATCTTTGGTGCCAAGCGTAACATAGCCAATCATTGAATCTCTCCTTTTCAGAAATAGAACATTAAATGAACATGTGCTGTGTGTCAAATATGGGATGAACCCCGCTGCGCGCTGCGCATATTTTAGTTGACGTTAACGTCAATCTCGTGCCTGATTGCCGCTTCAGGAATCGCAAGGAACAAAGACATGCCTGTTTCAATCACCATCCAGAATGATGTCGCGCTGATCCGGATGGATGACGGCAAGGCCAATGCGATTAATTTTGAAATGCTTGCCGCGCTCAACGATGCGCTTGATCAAGCCGAGAAGGAGGCCAAAGCGATTGTTCTCGCAGGTCGCGAAGGGCGGTTTTCAGGCGGGTTTGATTTGAAAGCCTTTGCCAGCCTTGGCACGGACGGGGTTTACAAATTGCTCGATGGCGGAGCTGAACTGCTGCTGCGGCTTTACGGTGGGCCGTTGCCCGTGGTTGCCGCCTGCACCGGCCATGCGATTGCAATGGGCACGTTCCTCCTCCACGCGTGTGACACGCGGATTGGCGCTGCGGGCGATTATAAGATCGGCGCGAACGAGGCCGTCACAGGCATGAACCTGCCGATTTTCGCAATGGAACTCTCGCGCGACCGGTTAAGCCCGCGCCACCT
>JBBTEI010000122.1:0-14414 GCA_038042405.1 Pseudomonadota bacterium | reverse complement strand
AATTGTGAGAAATCTGCTTTGCGTTCGAGCGTGTAGCGCTCTTTGCTGCCCGGCAGGGCGCGGGCCGGCTCCTTCCGGTCTGCCAAGCCGCTCTCCCGAAAACGAACGGTTTTGACACCCCATCGAATGGCAGCTTTCGCAATTTCCTCCCCAAAACCAGACAGTCAGCACCCCCCAACTTTGCCCCCCTACGTTAAGCAATCATCTGGCTGGTAGGTCCAACTTTTCTGCCGTAGAGGAGCCACTTAAAGGTCTTAATTTTTGTCGTAGCGTAATTCGTTTCCAGAAACCCACAAAACTTATTTTTTCAAAACGGATAGTGGTTCTGCGATAGCAAGCGGTCGCGGTAGCTCATAGGCTTGAAGCCCGCAGCGGCTGAGCACCTTCAAGAACTAACGCTTTCACAGACCAAGCCCGCGCTTGCGACCAAAGCTCCAATCAACGCTGCCACTCAGGTTCATCGTACCCGTCACATGCTGACCAACATGCTGGTCAAGCGCTGGTCGCCACGGCACGAGCTGAAAGCCGACCCCGTCATCGATCATTGCAAACCTACCCGAAGCTAGCGTCACCCGTTCACGAAACACACCGGTTACATAATTGCCAGTGACTGAAGGCCTGTGGACAAGGCTGGTACGCGCCGCGATCCTGCGCGCAACGTCCTCAATTTCACGCGTTTTGAGCGTATCAAGGAGACCTTGTGCAAAGATCAGCCGTTGGCCTTGCCGCCGCGCTAGCCCTGCCGCGATCAAATGATCAGCGCGCGCTGCCACCGCGTCGCGTATTTCGCTGCCGAACCCACTGCCTGTGGCAATTGGTTCTTTGGCTGTGAGTTGGCGATCAAGCCACGTCGCACCCGGCGCTGTCACTTGAGCGATTAAGGACAAGTCAGACCGCGTCGCAAGCGAGCGGCGCTGCTGCCCTTTAGCATCGTCCCACGAGCGCAACGCAACAATCGCGCCAGGCTTGGCATCGCCAGTCATTTCAAGATCGTTGAACGCGATATGATGGGTGCGCCCGTCTGCTCCGTCGATGATGGCATAAGCAGTGCCGCTCAGTTCGTCACGCAGCCCGCGCTCAACCAGCCGACCCAGAACGGGTTCGGATGCAGCTTCACCGTGGATCGCAAAACCTGATAAGTCTGGCGTATGCCCAGCACTTGTCAACGCGCGGTGCATCGTCTTGATGATATCGCCGCGCAGTGACATCTCGCGTAGCGTCGCTTCAAGGCCGGGCTTTAACGACCAACGCGCAGGTGAAACGGGCTCAGCCAAACCAAGCCGTTCAAGCTTCATCGCGCGACCAACCATAAGCCTGCGCTGTTCTGGGTCTGGGTCGGGATTGGCTGGCCTTAGATCAATGATCCCAGCGTTCTCGTCAGCAAGGCGTTGAAGGCCCCGATCAAGACTCGTCCAACGCTCAGCGTCAACTTCGCGCGCAAGTGCTGAGGCTATCTCGCGTTCACTGCGTGGCCCCAGTTCAATGGTTACGCGTTCCTCAGCACGCGCGCGCATCCCTTGCGCGATATAATTGCGGTCAATGATAAGATCTTTGCCTGTATCATCCACGCCGCGCACCAAGATGTGGACATGGGGATTATCCGTGTTCCAATGGTCAACCGCGACCCAGTCCAAGCGCGTATCAAGGTCATGTGCGACATCAGCCATAAACTCACGCGTAAAGCTGCGCAGATCTGCTAAGTCGCCACCGTCTTCGGGCGACACAATGAAGCGGAAATGATGGCGATCATCCTCGCACCGCTCAGCAAAAGCCTTGCCGTCAGCTCCCTCTATGCTTGCCCCAAAGAGCTTTGCATCCTGCCCGTCGCGGGTAACGCCGTCACGTTCGAGATAAGCGGTATGCCGTGCCAGCGGAGCTGCGCGAAAGCGGTTGCCGCTATGGCGCACAATCCGTGCGGTAATAATGACGCGCCGCGTATTGGGTAACCGCCGCACATAAAGTCCAGCACATCTTCCGCGTCCAAGATTGCCAGTCCCGCTGCCGCGCCGCACGCCTGATCCAAGTCGGGTGTAGCCAGCCTTATTAGCCACGCGCGCAATCTGAGCGACCAAGCTTCTGGCCTGACGCACACTGCCACCCCCGCGACTTCGCCCCTTGCCGGGTCTGATGCGAAACTCATCGTTTTTCATCCGATTACACCCGCTATTTGTGCTAAAAAGCTCAGCGACGGCTTTCTTGCCGTTGAGTTTATTGGGTTTTTTCCGGGCAGCGCCAGACCGCTGATTTGTGCGCCGTCGCAAAAAACGGCCCTAAACCAACCATCCGCACCCAAGCCGACGGCGGTGCTTTTATCTTGCCGTCCCACTTTTTGCTTTTTGCTCGCCTCCCGCCCCCTACCCCAAAGCCCGGTACATCCCGCCAGTGTGCGCAGGACGCGCGAGCGCGCGCCATCATAGCGAAGAGCCGGAAAGGGGTGCGAAAAGCTGATTTGATGGGGGCTTTTCAGGCGTGTGAGAGGCGGTTGATTCGCGCTCAATTGTCGCCTCGGATGACGGTTGTACAGAGTGCGCCAAAGCAGCGTTGGTGCGCCCTGCGTCACCCGCAAACAAAGGTGCCTCCGTCCAACGGGCGGCAACTGGTGCAGTCGCCGTAACGCGAATTGCTTGCACGGCGCGTTCACGAGTGGGGGCAAGAGCATGGCCAATCGCAGGAGCAATCTTGGCAACATAACTGCGCGTCTCAAGCGGCAAAGGACGCCCAGTTGTAAGGTGATTTTCATAGCGCCCCGGCCCCGCATTATAAGCCGCAAGAAACCCCGGTGCGCCGTAACGGTCATACATCTCGCGAATATACGCTGTGCCACCCATGATGCTGGCGCGAGGCTCATAAGCGTCGCTACCAAGCGCATAACGCGCACTGAGCGCGCGCCAAGTCGCTGGCATAATCTGCATCAAACCCATCGCGCCGACACGCGAAGTCGCGTTCACGCGACCAGCACTTTCGGCGCGCATGACAGCATATATCCAGCGCTCAGGGATGCCAAAGCGCAGCGAAGCATCACGCACAGAAACTGCAACCGGATTGGTATCTAGTTGCATAGCCGGAGGCACTGGCTGTGCGGAGGCAGGCGGTGTGGTGAGCGCGGTTGTGAGCAGTGGGCAAGCCAGCGCTGCCAACCAAGACATCGCAAAACGGTTGCGCGAGTGCGTTCGCAGATTACGCACAACCTACTCCTGCTCTGCGCGATTACGCGGACGCTTCCAGATCAGGATATAAACTGTTGGATCGCTGCCTAACTGAAACAAATTGGCGCGAATGGGTCGCGGTAATATTGGATCATCAATCTGAATCGAGAGATATTTGCCTGCCTTTTTGGCTACCTGTTTCCAAGCCGCACCAATCTCAAGTTCTTCGTTCTCATCGCCCATAACAATGCGGTAGTCCGGCGCATTGAGCACATCACTTTGATGTCCTTCGACAATGCGGACACCTCGCTCAAGGCCGACCGTGCATATGCGCCCCGTAAAGCCATCAGGCGTCGCTTCAAATATACCAATTTGGGTCATGTCACTGTCCTTTCGGGGTTGAGGATGGATCAATATGATGCGGGTCTGCGAACCACATGCGGCGTCCGTCGCCGCGTTCATCAGTCCAGAGCGGCACCGCCCGTGCGGTGATGAGGCTGCGATCTACTGGACCAAAATAGCGCCCGTCAAAGCTGTCGGGCGCAGCCAAGTTCATGAGGAAGAGCTGGTCAGCGTGCAGTGTTTGACAGCCATGCCATTTAGGAAGCGGGCGACCCTCACTGTCGCGCTTGCGCGCAGTGCCAGCACGCTTACCGTCGATAATGATGCGGTGTTTTGTTCTGCAGACACGTTGACCAGCAACGGCCGCCACGGTTTTGATCAGCGGCGTGCCCGGCTTGAGATAGCCACGCTCAGCGAGCAGTGCGTGCATAGTCTCTGGCGGCCTAAGTACCACGCGGTCGCCAGGCGAGGCTTGTGCCGCGTCGGTTAACGCATATAATCCCGTTGGAACACTCGCACTGACATTCCAAAGGAAGCGGATTGGCGGCGGCTTGATTGCTGACGATAATGTCGCGACAACGGCTGCACTCGTAATGATCAAGACAAGACGTCTCATGACATTACCGCCTGACGGGCAAGCCATGCTTTGTGGCGCGCTAGCGTGTAAGCGCGCGGTGTCTGCCCAGCGCTTAGTCGGTTATGAACATGGCACCAATGATCAGGCGCAGCGTCGCCTGCATCAATGCCAAGCGCTTCAACCACGTCAATCGCGCGCAGCACTTGCAGCACCTTGGGCCAGCCGTGAATATGCAGCAAGCGCTCACCGCCTAGTGTTACACAAGCGAGTGTCGCGTAAGCCTCGCCTGCGCCTACAGCGCGGACAATATCAATGTTGGAACATACCGTCCCAAAGTCATTGGCCTGCCAGCGCACGAACGCAAAGATTGTGCCGCTCGCAAAACTCACTGTGCGGCGGCGGCGATCAATTATCGTGTCGGCGCCCTGCCTGCCAAAGCGTATCCAATCCTCATGCTTTTTCTCAATCCATGTGAGGTTAACATGGGTGAGAATGGTAGAGGACGCATAGCCACCTTGCCGCCCGAGCCTTGCTTGCGCTGTCATTGGAGATATCCTTTTGGATTTGAGACTGGGTCTAAGCTGGCGTGGTCGCTGCCAAGTGCGGAGCGCGTAGCTGGCGGGCAGTGCGGCTTGGGCGCACGCATCTTGCCAAGCCTTCCGCTGCGCTGAGGGCGGCGGCGGCGCTTCAAAGCAGGGCTGTGCCAACCAAGCCGTGCCTGCCTGCTGGACAAGGGTGTCAGTGGGATTATCCCGCGAAGCCGCTGCGCAGCTTTGCGTTAGAAAGAATCCGAAGGATTCTTTGTTAGCTAAGTTAAGCTGCGGATTTATCGTTCTATTAGAGTGGTTTGGATATGATTTTGGTTCCCGATAGTCCGAGGGTCGGGTCACTGATCGTCCGAGTAGGGCGGTTCCTGATCGTCCGTGCCGCATCACGACATATCCACAGGCTTGTATCCGACGCGTCGCATCGCGGCGTCGAAGGGGTCAACGTGGACGGCGACAAAGCTCAACCGCTCGCGGCCAAGTGCGTATTCAAGGGCAAGGCGGTAGCCGGGAAGCGGCTGGCGGCTGACAATATCGCGCAGCGCGAACGCGAAGCGTTTACGCGGCGACAATGCGCCAGACTTCATATGAAGGTGGGCTAAGTCAAAGCTCCAACCGCCCGATTGCTTGCCGCCGTGCTTGCGCGCGATCCGGTAAAGCCAGCGCTCAAGCCCACCGGTCAGTCCAAAATAAGCTCGGTCAATTGTGAGGACGAGCGCTGAGTCGAGAACGCCTGCGTAAAACCAATCGGGCAAAATCATTTCGATACCGAGTGCACGGCCTTGGCCATCAAGGCATTCACGCCACTCATTGATCCATGAAAAACGGTGCCGCCGCCGCGCCAACGGCTGGCGAATGGTGGTTGCAACCGTCGTTGACTGGAGACGGTCAAGTGCGGCTTTCAAGCGGTCATAGCTCGCCTTGCCAGTCCCGCGCTGCGTAAAGCTCAGTATCTGGTGCGGCGTTGCCGCAATGCGCCGCGAGGCCTCCCGGCCCGCATCACGCGCTTCAACGATCTGGCTCGCAGCCCAGATCAGAACATCAGCATCCCAGATCGTCGCCATGCCGTGTTCAGCAGTGGCCTCAACGCTGATTGACACCTCGCCCATTTTGAAATCAATCGGACGCACGCGTTTTGACTTTGCAAGGCTGAAAAATGGCCACGCCATCAAATCCTGCGCGTCGCGCACTGCGATTGGGCTGGCAATGGGACTTGGCAGCGCGCGGAAGAGGTCAAGCGAGGCTTGGCTGCGCACCACTGAAGACGAGGCGAGTAAAGCGGGTGCGTGTGTCATAATGAAGCTCAGCGCCGGGTTGGGCTAAAGCCCACACCGCCAGCGAACGGCTTTGCTGGGTGAACCGTACCGCGCCCTGGATCAGAGGTTGAACGGCGCGTACCAAGCTCAGCCCAAGCATCAAGATCAACAATGGCATAAACAATCCGCCCGCCAAGCTTCCTGAACACTGGGCCAGTGCCGTAGCAGCGGTGCTTTTCAAGCGTGCGTGCTGACAGGCCGATATGGATTGCTGCGTCCGGTGTTTTTAAGAAGCGCGGCGTAGTGGGGTGTGGGTAAGCGTCCATGATGATCCTTCCGGGGTACAAACGACCAAGGGTGGATCGTTTGTTCTGCGGTGCGGCTGCTTCTGGCGGACGAATGGCATGGGGGCGGGGTGGCTAAAGTAAGGGCCACGGAAATGTCACCTCGTTACCTTTGCCAAGCGGTGGCATGAGATGGTTTCAAATGCCGATCAGCAGGTCGCGGTATTGCGCTTGCGCCAAATGCCGCGCTTGGCGCACCATGCGATGGACGCGGCGGCGCTGTGATGAACCTGTCCAAAGCGCACCCGCCAACGGTGCGCTATTGCGGTAAAGCAGATGTGTTGCCATCTCGCGCCGGGTTGCCCCGCTCTGCTCGGCATCAAGCAACGCGAGCAGGAGGCTCAAGCGGTGGCGCTGAAACGCGCTCGGCAGACATGGAGGCGGCTGCGCCTTCCTGACTGTTCCGGTCAAGATCGCTGCGAAGCGGGCAACCGCTGTAGCGCGTGTTGTAAAGTGGCTATCCGCTGGAATGACCACAGTGAATTGTGTGCATGAATGCTGCGTGCGCACCCAGAGCCGTAGCTTGCCACCCGGCACAGCGATAATCAAATGACGGCCATCCGTCGCCTCATAGTCGGCAAGGACTGTGCCTAGCTCATCAAGCTCAATCAGAGTCGGATGTACTAAATCGGCCGGCGCAGGTTCAAGAATGATAGTGGTTGGCGACAAATCAGGGTGCCAGAGAACAGGCGTGGTGCTGGCGGGAATATCAGGATCACACGGGAAAGATCATACCCCACCGCCGGGCCAGCACCTCCATTTCTTGCCGTTCGTGACCCTCGCCTGCGGCGATGGTTGCTTGCACTGCTTGATATTCGCGGGCGTACTGCGGACTGCGCCGGACAAACTCCTGCGCCCAGTCGCCCCAATCATAGTCAGCATAGTCTTGCGCGCCTGCTGGAGAGCGCCAATCAGACTGACTACGCATACGCTGACTCCACACCAAGCCTTGATCGGCTTAGGTGCGATGTCACCACACGCGCTAAGGCAGAGAGAAGTCCTCAAATTTTCGCGAGGTATAGCCTGAATGGGCGTGGCCAATTTTGACAAGCTAGGCACATCAACTGAGGCCCAACACGAGTCGGTAGCCGCTGTTGGTCATCCACTGCGCGCGTGCAAGATGACTGTCATGAACAGATTTTGCGCGTTCAGGCTCAGCTTGCGCGTCAAGGCCAAAGATAATGCACGCGGCTTCTTGCCAGTCGGCACCTTGGGCACTTGCATCTAACAAGCGAATGTAGGTTGTGAAATGACGCTTATCATATTGGCTGATGCGCGGGGCTTGCGGCGGCGTGTCGAGAAAGGCCGGTGTCACAGCGTCAATATCCCAGCACTCAAAGCTATTTCAAATAGCCGTAGTCTGACGTCTGTTGATGGGAGAAAACCCAATGTCACGCGACTTTTAACGGGGCAAAAACGGTGCCAGCCCAGTAAATGCGCTTTGCGCAGCGCGATTGTAATTGATGCTTGAGTGTTACGGTTGGAAAAGATCGACTGGATCAATCTCAAGGATTGTTGCAAGTTTTTCCAGCATATCGACGGTCGCGCCGTGCTGTTCGCGCTCCAACATTCCGACATAATTGCGATTGATACCCGCACGATCAGCAAGCTCCTCCTGTGACATGCCTTTGGCGTGTCGTATCTTACGTAAGTTTCGCGCGATGATCTCCCGTAATTTCATTCACGGAGGAGTCGCCGTTCTCCCTAATATATTGCCACCTAGTATATTAGGGAATCGTCATTTTGGCTATGTCGAAATGCTTTAATTTCTTGGTTTCGTTACTCCATAATAGGGACGAAGCCCCGCCCGGCGGAGTCGGGCGGGGTGTGAAGGGCGGTGGTCAACCGCCGTTTGTTGGGCGGTTGCGTGTCCAGATCAAATTGTAGGTCTCGCCGTCTTCATCGTCGAACAGGCTGGCGAAGATTGGGGCGGTAAAGCTTGGATCGTCGAGCTTGAGCGAGAGATAGTTGCGGCCTTCGGTGGAACGCTTGCGCCATGCGGCTCCGATCTCTGCGCGACCGACAAAAATTCTGTGGCTCGGTGCATTTTCGTTGGGGCTGGCGTCGTCGGGGAGAATGCGGACGTTCTTGGTCTGAATGCCCATTGTGACGATTTCGCCGGTGTAAGCTTCGCCTGATTTGGTGAATGTGCCGATGTTTGCCATGATAGCTTCCTTTGCTTGTTTTTCGAGTTCCGCGTCCATTCGCGGCCTCGGTGGCTGGTTTGAGGCAGGGGCGCTGTTTGCTGCACCTGAAAGGCCGCAACGAAGTGAAGGATGGCGGGAAGGGGCTTTCTTGTCTCGCGAGGAATGGGCGTTAGCCCAGGGGAAGAAAGTTTCTGATCCGCCGTTGCAGCTAGGACAGCGAGGCGCAGCCGTCCTCTGCCAACCAAAGCCAATTGAGGAGGCCGTGATTGGAGGCGGGGATCGCCACACAGGTAAGCGCGGTCAGTGGCGAACATTGGCACATTCATTAGGTCAGGCAGCACCCTACGCTGGGATAATCACCATCAGCACTCAGAACGACGCGCCGCCTTTTCTCCAGTGGACGCCAGCCCCAACGAAAACGTCCCCAGTCACTTATCGCTTTTGATTATGCGCAGACATGGGGGCCATTTGGAGCAAATGTTCTACCGAAGGCCGCGCCTATCGCTTGATCAATACGTTGGTGCAGCTTCATCGCCCCAATCTTCACAGTTTTGTCTTGCAGCGATGACGGCAAGACCTGCGCCTTTGGTCTGGTCATCCTGCGCCACTAGAGACGGCAACTGATCACACCCCACATCTTGCCTTGTTCTGCCGGACGGGGCGTTTAGCCTGCCACCCGCATTCGCGCCCAAGTGCCAATTTGAAGCCACGCGACTATGCCAACAACTGCAGCGCTGATACCAGCGATTGCAGACGGCCAGGCGCCTGTTGACTGCATGACCGCCATGATCCCATGCGCTGCGTGATACGCTGCAAACGCGGCAGGTGCTGCAAATACGACGCCGATGCCAGCCCGCAGTACTGGCGATCGTACCGTGGCAATCAATATTTGCAGGATTACAAGCGTGGCCATCGCAGCGCCTATCGCGGCCATAGCTGCCAGGATCAGACCCGAGCCATTTGAATGAACCAAAATAGCCACGGCCAACCCGATATAAAATGGCGAAGCATAGATGGTTAGGGTGATCAACAACGCGCAAAGCGAAATGATTGCAATAGCGGCCAACAGAACAGCGAGTATCATAGCGTCACTCCTTGACGATATCATCGTCGGACGCACTCTCCACCACCTCCACAGCGCAATATGTGATTGAAACATAGCAGAATAATAGGAAAGCCGCATTTTCAATATAGCCAGACAGAGACTGGCTGATATGCGGGCGCATTCAAAGTGGCTTTGCAGCTTCCCTGGCCGCTGCGTTCAAGCATGTTTAATAATGAAATCCATCAAATCAGTGCACCGCTAAGAAACATCCCCCCGGCAGTTGCCTGACGAGGGGATGATTTCAACAGAAAAGCTCTGTATCATTGACTTCGAAAAAGGAATTTCCCCGAAAGGATGATCCTACACAGCGAAATCTCTGTTACCGTGGCTTCCCTACCGATTTGCCGAGGATCAACTTAGCGATTGACTTGATCCGGTCAAGTGTTCTTCAATTAAAAATATTGGAGAATAAGATGATAGTCGAGAATCTGGCGTTCGGTATCGACCTTGGTATTGGCTCTTGCGGATGGGCGGTTCTTCAAGCACCGCCGTCTGCGGACGCCCCCGGCGCGATTCCAGCGATTGGGAGCTGGATCTTCGATGTGCCCGAAACCGATAAGGAACGGACGCCAACAAACCAGAACCGACGCGGCAGCAGGTTGCTACGCCGCGTCATCCGCCGCCGTCGAAACCGTATGTCGGAATTGCGGGGATTGTTTCGAGATACTGGACTGCTTTCCAATGACTCCGCAGATGCGCTCAAGCTCAAAGGCCTAGACCCTTGGGAACTCCGCGCGCGCGGTTTAGACAAGCCATTGACCGGAAACGAATTTGCGGTTGCGCTCGGCCATATCGCCAAACGGCGGGGCTTTAAATCAGCGGCGAAGAGCAAGGCTGCGAACACCAATAGCGACGATAAGAAAATGCTTTCCGCGCTTGAAAAGACGCAAGAGCGCCTTGGGCGCTATCGCACTATGGGCGAAATGTTCGCGCGAGACCCCGAATTTGCAACACGGCGACGTAACCGCGACGGGGTTTATGATCGCACTGCTGGCCGCGATGATCTGGCGCATGAGGTCAAAACTTTATTCGCGGCGCAACGGCGGCTTGGTTTGGACAAGGCGTCGGACGCTTTGGAAGAAAGTTATGTTGCCATCGCCTTCCGGCAAAAAGCGATGCAGGACAGTGAGCGTCTCGTTGGCATGTGCGGTTTTGAACCAGCGGAGAAGCGGGCGGCAAAGCTGTCGCCCTCGTTTGAGAAATTCCGTCTGCTGACACGGCTCATCAATCTGCGCGTGACGACGCCCGAAAGCGAGCGGTGTTTGAGGCCCGACGAACTTGGCCGTGTGACGGCTGATCTGGGGGCTACCAAGATATTGACTGGTAAAAAGGTGCGCGACCTCATTGGCTTGTCAGACGACGAACGATTTACGACGATCAAACCCGATCAGGAAAAAGGCGATATTACCTCGAAGACGGGCGAAGCCATGTCTGGTACGGGAACGCTGCGCAAGGTGTTGGGCGATACCTTATGGAGAGATACTCAAGCCGAACAGCTTGACCAAATCGCCCATATCCTAAGCTTCTTTGAAACCAGCGAGCGGATTATTGAGCAATTACGCACGCTCGGCCTTGATGACGCGGTGCTTGCTGCCCTTATGGATGCACTCGATGCTGGCAAGTTTGCCAGCTTCAAAGGCGCGGCTCATATTTCCGCAAAGGCCGTTCGCGCGCTGCTGCCTCATCTTGAAGCGGGCAAACGCTATGACCAAGCCTGCGACCTTGCCGGTTACAATCATGCGGCTTCGTCATTTTCCCATGTCGATCATGTCACTGACAAAGCATCATTCAATGCCCTAGTCAAAGAAGTGGGCGAGAGCATCGCCAATCCCATCGCCCGCAAGGCGCTGACCGAAGGGTTGAAACAGCTTTGGGCGCTGCGCAACACGTATGGCCTGCCGGGGGCAATCTATATTGAACTGGCGCGGGATGTGGGCAATAGCCTTGAAAAGCGACGGGAGATTGAAAAGGGCATCAATGATGCAACCGCCCAGCGCAATCGAGAACGTCAGGAAGCGCGCGACCTGCTTGGCGTTGAGGATATAAACGGCGATACGCTGCTCCGCTATCGACTTTGGAAGGAGCAAGGCACATTTTGCCTTTACACGGGGCAGCATATTGATCCCCACCAAATCATTGCGACCGATAATAGCGTTCAGGTCGATCATATACTGCCGTGGTCGCGATTTGGGGATGACAGTTACAACAACAAAACGCTGTGCCTTGCCAGCGCCAACCAGCGCAAGAAGCGCGACACGCCCTTTGAGTGGTTTGCAAAGGATAAGACGCCGGACGAATGGGATGTGTTTGTCGAGCGGGTTGAGGGTAACAAGAGCCTTCGGGGCTTCAAGAAACGCAATTACCTGCTGAAAAATGCTAAGGATGCAGAAGAAAAATTCCGTTCCCGCAACCTCAATGACACCCGTTACGCTTGCCGCTTGCTCGCAGAGGCTGTGAAGCTTTTTTACCCACGCGGCGAACGACAGGAAAAGGATGGCAACCGCCGCGTCTTCACAAGGCCGGGGCAATTAACGGCTGCGTTACGCCAAGCATGGGGGCTTGAATCTCTCAAAAAGGTTGATGGGAAACGATTGCCCGATGATCGTCACCACGCGCTTGATGCCTTGGTCGTCGCAGCGGTCAGCGAAGCCGAAGTGATCAAACTCACCAAGTCATTTCAGGAATGGGAGCAGCAAGGGCTTGGTCGGCCATTGCGAAGAGTGCCGGAACCTTGGGATGGCTTTCGGGAACAAGCAAAGAAGGCATTCGAGTCCGTCTTTGTCGCCCGGCCTGAACGGAGACGTGCGCGCGGAGAAGGTCACGCTGCCACGATAAGGCAAATTGTTGAACGTGACGATGTTCAACGAACGACTGAACGGGTTGCTGTGCTTGCGCTTGGAGTTACCAAGGGTAAATTCGATGAAACCAAGGCGCTAAAACAACTCGACAATATCAAAGACCCGGAACGGAATGGCAAGATCGTCGATGCCATTAGAGCTTGGATTGCCGATGGAAGGCCGACTGACGAAGCGAGATTGCCGCGCTCCCCACAAGGCGACACTATCGCCAAGCTACGATTGATGTCATCGACCAAACTCGCCGTTCCAGTGCGCGGCGGGACGGCGGATCGAGGGGAAATGGTAAGGGTGGATGTGTTTTCGTTGAAGAACACCAAGGGCAAAAATACAGGTAAAGATGAATGGTATATGGTCCCGGTCTATCCCCATCAGGTGATGGATAAGAAGGGGTGGCCTCAGCCTCCAATGATGGCTGTTGCTCAAGCGAAAGATGAAAAGGATTGGTTTCCTATTACACCGGCTCATGAATTCCGGTTCAGTTTGTATCCTCGCAGCTATGTCGAAGTAGTGAAATCTGAGGGTCAAATTCTGGATGGATATTTCCAAGGTCTGCATCGAGGGACAGGAAACATTAGCCTATTCGACCATAACAATACAAATTCTGGAGAAGAAGGCATTGGCCCTAGGAAATTATTAACCATAAACAAATATAGCGTGGATCGCTTTGGCAATAGGTTCAAAGTTGGAAACGAGGTCCGCACATGGCATGGCGTGGCGTGCACATATCCCAGCCCGCCCGGCTAAAATATCGGGACCGGCAACTGGTTGTAGAACAGGACGAAGGGTCTGTGTCACTGCCGGTTGAGGATATTGCGTGGCTGATCCTTGATACATCGCAAGTCTCGCTCACGGGTTCATTACTCTCCGCGTTGGCAGGTGCGGGTATTGCGATGATCGTGCCAGACGACAAGCACCACCCGGCGGGCGTATTGCTGCCATTTCATCAACATCATGCCCAAGCGCATATCGCCCATGCTCAGGTTGGCATGAGCCTGCCTCTCAAAAAACGGATGTGGCAAAGCATCATCGTTGCCAAAATCAACAACCAAGCAGCGTTGTTGGACGAATTGGGGCGTGAACGTGCGCAGAGCCTGCGCGCGATGGCGGGCCGTGTTGGATCGGGCGACCCGGACAATATAGAGGCGCAAGCCGCGCGGGCCTATTGGTCGGCGCTCTTCACCAAATTCACGCGATCAGACGAAAGCGACCGCCGCAACGCGCTCCTGAACTATGGCTATGCCGTTGTCCGCGCGGCGATTGCGCGGGCGTGCGTTGCGTCTGGCCTGCTCCCTGCGTTCGGTTTGCACCATGCGTCCAAGGTCAACGCCTTCAATTTGGTAGACGATTTGATTGAGCCATATCGTCCCTTTGTAGATCAAAGTGCCTATGCTCGGGCGTTGGACACTGAGGGGGAAACGCTGACAGTCGATGATCGTCGCCATATGGCAAACATCCTCAATGAAACGGCGATTATCGGGGCCGAGCGTATGACGCTGCTTGCTGCAACGGAAGCCACGGCCACAAGTCTTGTCAGGGCTATCGAGCATAGCAGCGCATTACTCCTCCAGCTCCCGGAATTCGCCGGGGCTAAACAATGAAAGCAGAGGACGCTCGTTTCATGTGGCTCTTCGTCTTCTTTGACCTTCCGGTTGGTTCGCAAGATCAACGCCGCCGTGCGAATCGGTTCCGCAACTTTCTCAAAGATGACGGCTATATGATGCTGCAGTTTTCGGTTTACGCACGCGTCTGTAGAGGGCAAGATGCAGTTGAAAAGCATGTAAAGCGGGCGCGGAGCAGCCTTCCCAAGGAAGGAAGCATTCGTTCGTTGCAAATCACGGATAAACAGTTTGGACGTATGGAATTGATGCTCGGAACAGCACCAAAAAATGAACGAGTCGGGCCATCTCAGATGGTTTTGTTGTGATTTCGGCGTTAATAAAACGCGGAAATCACAACAAATTCAAACACTTGAACTCAACCTATCCTACCATAGGCAAATCGGTAGGGAAACCACGGCTCCATTGCGGCGCTCATAGCGTCATCTTCTATCCTACCATAGTCAAATCGGTAGGGAAACCACGGCCTACATGGCCG
>JBBTEI010000121.1:0-17907 GCA_038042405.1 Pseudomonadota bacterium | reverse complement strand
GCCGTGTCTCAGTCCCAGTGTGGCTGATCATCCTCTCAGACCAGCTAAAGATCGTAGCCTTGGTAGGCCTTTACCCCACCAACTAGCTAATCTTACGCGGGCTCATCCCTGGGCGATAAATCTTTGGACTTACGTCATCATCCGGTATTAGCAGTAATTTCTCACTGTTATTCCGAACCCAAGGGTAGATTCCCACGCGTTACGCACCCGTGCGCCACTAGACTATCAACCGAAGTCAATAATCTCGTTCGACTTGCATGTGTTAGGCATGCCGCCAGCGTTCGTTCTGAGCCAGGATCAAACTCTCAAGTTTGATGTTCGATTGCCAAAAGGTGGAATTCCCTTAGGCAAACGCTCATTTCAAGGAGCCGTTCCTGCACAATTCTATTACGTATGGATACGTGAATAGGACTATATGGAACGACTTAATTTGCTACAGGTTGCTGGCACCTTAAAACTGCCAAACCTGGAGCCGCCGCCCACATGTCCCTTCATCTAAAAAATCACAATGTCAAAGAGCGCAAAATGCCGACGCCATGTCTTACCCCGTTTTACCGGGGTGACCGGGCATCTGCGATGTTTGCGGAAGCGGTGAGAAGCTCAAGGCCTCATCGCCGCGACAAGAGGGGCACTAGACGCGCTGTTCTGAGTCGTCAACATCATTTTGCAATTTTATTTCAATGGTTCCTCGCTAGTGAGGATATGCGTCCATTTTATGTATCGGTAAGCGTTGCCTGTGCCCCCTATTACCCAACCCGACGAGACAGAGTTCAAAACCCGCGTTAGAAGCGCCGTGTTCTGGCGTTCCGGCAGTCAAATCGTTGCCCAAATCGTGATGTGGGGGGCCACGATTATCGTCGTCCGTTTGCTTGATCCAAAGGATTACGGCCTATTCGCGATGACGCAGGTGATCCTCGTTCTTTTTAATTTTTTGAACGGGGACAGCTTCTCCAGCTCACTCATCCAAGCCGAATCGGTCGATAAAAAGCGAATCGCACAGGTTTTCGGAATGCTGATTCTCTCAAACGCCTGCCTTGCGGTTGCACAGTTTATGGCCGCACCGCTTGCCGCCGCCTATTTTCGCCAGCCGATCATCACTGATATGCTGCGCACCCAGGCTTTGCTCTATATGGCAACGCCGTTTATTTCGCTCCCGTCAGCATTGCTCGCGCGCGGGCTCGATTTCCGCAAGCAGGCCGCCGCTAATATGGCAGCCGCATTCGCAGGCGCCGTAACAGCGCTGACCTGTGCGGAATTGGGCTTCGGCGTATGGACGCTAGTATATGCACCGATCGCGCTGTTCGGCGTACGCGCGCTTGGGCTGACCTATGCCGCGCGGCTTCTGGTTTGGCCGAGCTTCAATTTTCGCGGCGCGCAGCATATGTTCCGATTCGGCGGTGCGCTGCTGATTTGCCAGATGCTGTGGATCATCCAAAGCCAGTCGGATATTTTTATCGCCGGTCGCGTGTTCGATCCGCATCACCTTGGGCTCTATGCCGAGGCGCTGTTCGTCACTCTGATCTTCACGGGCAAATTCATCCCCCCCCTCAATGAAGTCGCGTTTCCCGCTTATGCGAATCTCGCGAAGGAAGGCGGGCATATCGGAACGGCCTTTATCACATCGGCACGGCTAACAATGTTTGTCGCCCTCCCCCTCTATCTCGGATTAGCGATTGTCGCTGAACCCATGGTCGCAACACTATTTGGCGACAAGTGGCTGGAGATGGCACCGCTCGTCTCAGGGTTGGCGCTGGCAATGCCCTTCTTCGCGCTGCAAATTCTCTGTTCGCCCGCGACCAATGCGCTCGGTAAGCCGCGCATCTATCTGCGTAGTAGCATCGGCGGCGCAATCATCATGCCGGTCGCGTTTAGCATTGGCTTGCAATGGGGCGCGCAAGGGCTGGTTCATGCGTGGCAGATCGCAGCGCCACTGCTGCTGATTGTGACATTAACGCTGACATTGCCCGAAATCGGTGCTGACTGGCGTAAACTGCTCACAGCGCTTGTACCTTCGGTGATCGCATCGGGGGCAATGGCAGCGATGGTCTATATCGCCGCACGCTTTACCGGTGGGCTGCCCGCGCCAACCGAGCTTGCCATCCTCGTTGCCTTCGGCGCGGCCTGCTATTTGGGATTGCTCTGGATATTCTCACGGCAAACACTTCAGCAGATCATGGATCTGGTTTTCCGCCGCAAGATTGCCGTCGCCTAGCTGCTCTGAATATAATCGCGCAGTGAAGCAGCCTCTTCCTCGATCCGGTCGATTCGGTATTTGACGATATCGCCGATCGACACAAAGCCAACCAGCGTGCCCCCATCAATCACCGGCAAATGGCGGATGCGCCGCATCGTCATCAGCGAAAGCGAATCGATTGCGCCTTGTTCGGGGCCAACCGTGATCGCCGGCGTGATCATGACATCGGACACTTTTTTGGAAAGGATCGCCGCACCTTCTCGCGCCAGCCCGTAGATTACGTCGCGTTCGGAAAAAATGCCGCGCACCTCTCCTTCATCAACCACCGGCAGCGCGCCGATTCGCCGTTCGGCGAGAAGCGCAACCGCATCAGCCACCGTTGCGCCAGCCGAAACCGACACCACGTCCTGAGCGCGTGATTGGAGAATTGCCTTAATTGTCATCACATGGCCCTCCTACTGTGCAATGCATCTTGCTGAATTTATGGCAAGGGTTCAAGGAAAAGCATGAACATTCCGGAAAGCCAGCTCGAAAATCACGAATATGCGTCCTTTGCGTGGGATCGCTACAAACGGCTGATGTGGTGGATGGCGCTTGCATCCACGCTTACGACAGTTTTTGGGCTTGGCGCGCTGCGGATGATCGCCGGGCCGATCCCTTGGCAGATGATGCTATTTACGGCGCTTGGGATTTTTTTCTCGGTGCTGCTTGCTGCCGTCCTGATGGGCTTGGTGTTTCTCAGTGCCGGTAGCGGACATGATGAGACGATTATCGACGCGTTCGCGAAGAATACGGAAGAATGAGCGGCACGCGCGAACCCGTGCTTCGGATTGTACCGCAGCGCAGCGACATTAATTCAAATGGACATATTTTTGGCGGGTGGGTGCTCGCCCAAATGGACATTGCGGGCGGGATTGTTGCCGGCCAAGTCGCCGACGGCCCCTGCGCGACCGTCGCGATCGAGGCAATGAAGTTCATCCAGCCGATTCTCGTGCGCGATATTATTTCGGTTTACGCCGAAGTCGCGCGGCGCGGACGCACATCAGTCGCGATCAAGATCGAAGTTGTTGCGACTCGCGATCGCGGGGCGACCAACGTGAGCGTCACCGAGGGGATATTCACCTTCGTCGCGCTTGATAATGAAGCACGACCAAGAGTGTTGCCGGGTTAGGCGGGAGCGCCCTGCCCCATCAAGGCCTCTATCGCCTCAGTTACCTGAGCAATATCCGCCATGCCGTCCACCTTACGGACTAGGCCACGCGATTCGTAGATCGGCAGGATCGGCGCTGTTTTGCCGCGATACTCGGTCATCCGCGTGCGCACCGATTCTTCATTATCATCGGCGCGGCGTTTGAACTCGGTTGATCCACAAACATCACAGGCTCCGGCAACCCCAGGAGTTTTGAATTTGTCGTGATAGCCTTCATTGCATTTCGCGCAGGTATAACGCCCGGTGATCCGCTCAACCAGCGCATCCTCGTCAACCTCAAGTTCAATGACATGATCAAGCACACGCCCACGCGACGCCAAAATATCGTCAAGCGAAAGCGCCTGTGCCGCAGTGCGGGGATAGCCATCAAAAATGACGCCGGCTTTGGGATCAAGCGCATCAAGCGCTTCACCGATCAGGCCTGAGACGACTTCATCCGAAACCAGCCCGCCGCTATCCATGATAGCCTTGGCCTGAAGCCCGGTCGGCGTTCCCGCCTTGACTGCTGCACGCAGCATATCGCCTGTCGAGAGTTGCACCATCGCATATTCATCAACCAGGCGGGCGGCCTGTGTCCCTTTGCCTGCCCCCGGTGGCCCCAACAATATGATATTCATGCGCGCCCTTCCCCGGGGGTTATCTGCCAATAGTTAGCGGCGTGTGATGCCACCCTTCAGCTTGGATTTCTTAATGAGGTCACCATATTGGTGCGCCAACAAATGGCTCTGAATCTGGGTCACGGTATCAATCGTGACGTTCACCACGATCAGCAAACTGGTGCCACCAAGATAGAATGGAATGCCAAGCGCCGTTACCAGATATTCGGGCACCAGACAGATAAAGGTCAGGTAAGCCGCACCAAGCACGGTGATCCGCGTCAGGACATAATCGAGATAGTCAGCGGTATTCTTGCCTGGACGAATGCCGGGCACGAAGCCGCCATAGCGCTTGAGATTGTCGGCAGTTTCTTCAGGGTTGAACACAACCGCCGTGTAGAAAAAGCAGAAGAAAATGATTCCCGCCGCATAGAGCGCCATGAACAAGGGCGAACCATGCTGAAGGTTGGTCGTGATGCCGAGCACGACATCGCCCCAGAAGCTTTCACCCGTCACGCCCTGCCCCGCAAATTGCGTCAGCGTCAGCGGCATCAGCAGCAGCGACGAGGCAAAGATCGGCGGAATGACGTTCGCAGTGTTGATCTTGAGAGGCAGGAAGCTCTTATCCGATTGCACCATCCCGCGCGCGGTTTGGCGCTTGGGATATTGGATCAGCACACGGCGCTGCGCGCGTTCCATAAAGCAAATGAACGCGATCAGCCCTATCACCAATATCAATATAGCAAAGATCAACAGCGGTGACATTGTGCCCGAACGGCCGCCTTCAAACACATTGACGAGCGCGGTTGGCAATTGCGAAACAATCCCCGCCATAACGATCAGCGAAATCCCGTTGCCAATGCCACGGCTGGTGATCTGCTCACCAAGCCACATCAGAAAGAGCGTGCCGCCAACGAGCGCGATAACGCAGGCAACGCGGAACAAAATTCCGGGTTCAACCACCGCCGACGTCCCGTTTTGCGCGCCCCAGCCTTCAAGGCCGACCGCGATGAAATAGCCCTGAACAATTGTCAGGAACACCGTGCCGTAACGCGTGAATTGATTGAGTTTTTTGCGTCCGCTTTCGCCGTCTTTCTTGAGCGCGGCGAGCGTCGGGTTAAGCGATGTCGCAAGCTGGATCACGATCGACGCCGTAATATAGGGCATCACGCCCAGCGCGATCAGGCTCATCCGCTCAAGCGCGCCGCCCGAAAACATGTTGAAGAAATCGAGGACACCGCCCTTGGTTGTTTCAAACTGCGCTTGTAGCGCAATCGGATCAATGCCCGGCAGCGGTACATGGCTGAGCAGACGGAAGATAATCAACGCGCCAAGCGTAAACCATATTCGTTTTTTGAGGTCGGTCGCCTGCGAAAAATTCGATAGGCTAAGGCTTGCAGCCATTTGGTCAGCGGATGATGCCATTGCGAAAATCAGACCCCAAAAAAGAAAGGCGGCGAAATGGCTGTTAGCCCTTCGCCGCCTCTATATAATGAATGATCGCGATATTGAAAGGCTGTGCCAGCCGAACCACGATCAAACGAAGCGTTAGGCTTTAATCTTGTTGACCGTGCGGTGCTTGGCCTTCGCCTTGTCCGCCGCCGCAACCACTTCGATCACTTCAATCGAACCACCAGCGGCCTCAACCGCTGCCTTGGCTCCGGCTGAAACGCCCGCCACCAAAAACGTGAGCTTGGCCGAAAATATGCCCTTGCCGAGCAAACGAACGCCGTCTTTGCCGCCGCGTGCAACGCCAGCAGCCTTGAGCACGGCATGATCAATCACAGCCTTGCTATCAAGCTTGCCGCCATCAACCAGCTTTTGAATCATGCCGAGGTTGATCTCTGCATAATCCTTGCCGAAAATATTGTTGAAGCCGCGCTTTGGTAGCCGCATGTGGAGCGGCATCTGGCCGCCTTCAAAGCCGTTGATCGACACGCCTGAGCGTGACGTCTGGCCCTTTTGGCCGCGACCCGAAGTCTTGCCTTTGCCCGAACCGATACCCCGGCCCACGCGCATGCGTGATTTACGGGCACCATCATTATCGCGGATTTCATTCAGTTTCATGTCTTGCACTCGCTTTCGCTTTGTTCGCGCCGTTAATATCGCCCCTCCCATTTAAGGAGGAGGTTTTCTCTACTCGACCACCTGCACCATATGGCGCACGGCACGGATCATGCCGCGCACCTCGGGGCTGTCCTCAAGTTCACGCACCTTGTGCATTTTGTTGAGGCCAAGCCCGATCAGCGTACTGCGCTGCCCCTTGGTACGGCGGATCGGCGATCCGGTTTGCTTGATCTTGATCTTTGCCATGTCGCTTACTCCACAACCGCAGCAGCGTCGGCTTCGGCCTCGGCTGAGCTTGCGCCACCACGGCCCAGCAGATCGGCAATTTTCTTGCCGCGACGCTGTGCCACTGATTTCGGGCTGGTTTGTTCACCAAGCGCCTCAAAGGTCGCCCGGATCATATTGTATGGATTTGATGTGCCGGTTGATTTCGTCACAACGTCAGCGACGCCGAGGCTTTCAAACACAGCGCGCATCGGGCCACCCGCGATGATCCCGGTTCCTTGCGGAGCCGAACGCAGATGGACGAGGCCAGCACCAAAATGGCCGGTGCCATCATGATGCAGTGTGCGGCCTTCACGAAGCGGAACACGCACCATTGCCTTTTTGGCAGCGGCAGTTGCTTTCTGGATCGCTTCAGGAACTTCGCGTGCCTTACCGTGGCCAAAGCCTGCACGGCCCTTGCCATCACCGACCACGACGAGGGCTGCAAAGCCGAAACGCTTACCACCCTTCACCGTTTTCGAGACGCGGTTGATGTGGACGAGCTTTTCGATCAGCTCTTCGCCGCCATCGTCAGCCCCTGCGCCACCGCGCTTGTCATCACGGCGACCACGGTTGCCATCACGGCCACCGCCGCTGCGATTACCGCCGCCGGGGCCGCCACCGCGTCCACCGCGTGGGCCGCGTGGGCCGCGTGGTGCTTCGCCTTCGGGAGCAGCGGCCGGTGCGGCTGCCTGAATTTCGGTTTCGTCAGCCATCGATTAAAACTCCAATCCGCCTTCGCGGGCTCCGTCAGCAAGCGCCTTAACGCGCCCGTGAAACAGAAAACCTCCGCGATCGAATACTACTTTGGTTACGCCTGCCTTGATGGCACGCTCTGCAATCGTTTTGCCAATTGCGGTGGCCGCATCGCAGGTTGCCCCGGTTACGCTGCGCGCATCCTGTTCAAGGCTTGATGCCGCAACAAGCGTTTTGCCCGCTGCATCATCAATCACTTGCGCATAGATATGTCTGCCCGAACGGTGAACCGTCAAACGCGGACGCAATCCACGCTTGGCAAAAAGCGATGTACGAACGCGGCGACGCCGCTTTTCGAAGAGTGAAAGCTTGGCCATTACTTCTTCTTACCTTCTTTGCGGAAGATGAACTCACCGCGATATTTGATACCCTTGCCTTTGTAAGGCTCAGGCTTTCTCCAGCGGCGGATTTCAGCAGCAAGCTGCCCAACCTTCTGTGCGTCCATGCCCGAAATTTCGACCGTGGTCTGGTCAGGGGTTTTAACTTCAACGCCTTCAGGGATCGCAACATCAACATCATGGCTGTAGCCAAGCTGAAGCTTCAGGTTGCTGCCCTGCGCGTTTGCACGGTAACCAACGCCGTTGATTTCAAGCACCTTGGAGAAACCGGCGGTTACGCCGGTTACAAGATTCTGGATCATCGTGCGCTGCATCCCCCAAAAGGAACGCGAACGCTTGGTTTCATTGGCTGGCTTGACCGAAAGCAAATCGCCCTCAAGTGCATAAACCACCTCAGAGACCGTCGGCATGGTCAGCGTGCCCTTCGGGCCTTTGACCGAAATAACGCCGCCTTCAATCGAAGCGGTAACACCTGCCGGTATGGTGACCGGCTTTTTCCCAGTGCGGCTCATCAGAACACCTCCGCGAGAACTTCGCCGCCAACATTCTGCTCACGCGCTTCCGCGTCGGAGAGAACGCCCTTTGGCGTCGAAACAATGACGATACCAAGGCCGTTACGAACGCGTGGCAATTCGGTTGAACCCGAATAGACGCGGCGACCAGGCTTTGACACGCGGGCAACGTGGCGGATCGCCGGTTGACCTTCGAAATATTTCAGCTCGATGCGAATGCCTTCATGCCCCGCGAGCAGCTCATCGGTGTAACCCCGGATATAGCCTTCGCGCTTCAGCACGTCGAGCACACGAACGCGAAGCTTCGAAGCCGGCGTCATCACGCTGTCCTTCTTTGCCTGCTGCCCGTTGCGGATGCGGGTGAGCATATCACCCAATGGATCAGTAAATGCCATCTCTTGCTTCCTTACCAGCTCGACTTCGTAACGCCTGGAATCATGCCCTTATTGGCGAGATCACGAAGCTGAATACGACAGAGGCGGAATTTGCGGTAATATGCGCGTGGGCGCCCGGTGAGTTCGCAGCGGTTGCGAATACGGGTCGGGTTGCCGTTGCGCGGAATTTCGGCAAGCTTGAGGCGCGCCATCAGACGATCTGTGTCATCTGCGCTTTCGTCATCGGCAATCGCCTTCAAACGTGCGTAACGGCCAGCCATTTGCTTGACCATTTTCTTGCGCTTCTCATTCTTGTTGATTGAACTCAGTTTTGCCATGTCACGCTGCCTGCTTTTCTTGAGTTTCCGTAGCCACCTCTTCTGGTGGGAAGGGGAAGCCGAACAGCCGGAGCAGTTCACGCGCTTCATCATCAGTGCCCGCTGTGGTCGTTACGATCACATCCATACCGCGCACCTTGTCGATCTGGTCATAGCTGATTTCAGGGAAGATCAACTGTTCCTTGAGGCCCATCGCATAATTGCCACGGCCATCAAACGACTTCGGATTTAATCCACGGAAATCCCGAACGCGCGGCAGTGCAATCGTGACCAAACGATCAAGAAATTCATACATCCGTTCACGGCGAAGCGTTACCTTACAACCGATTGGCATGCCTTCGCGCAGCTTGAACTGGGCGACTGATTTCTTGGCCTTGATCACAACCGGCTTTTGCCCGGCGATCAATTCCATTTCCTTGGCGGCGATATCGACATTTTTCTTGTCTTGAGTCGCTTCGCCAACGCCCATGTTGATGACGATCTTATCAAGACGCGGCACTTCCATCGCATTCTTGTAACCGAATTTCTCGGTCATCGCCGCGACGATCTTGTCGTCGTAGATGCCTTGCATCCGTGCTTTATACTTATCAGCCATTGATCACTTCCCCGGACTTGACCGCGACGCGAACCTTCTTGCCGTCCTTGATTTCAAAACGGACGCGCGTTGGCTTGCCCGTTTTTGGATCTTCGATAGCAACTTTGGAAACGTGCATCGGCGCTTCACTGCGCTCGAGGCCACCTTGCGGGTTGGCCTGCGTTGCCTTGCGGTGACGCGTTGCGATGTTGATGCCAGACACAATCACCTTGCCGTCCTTGGGGAACGACTTGGTCACTTCGCCGTGCTTGCCCTTGTCCTTGCCGGACAGGATGACGACCTTATCGCCCTTTTTGATCTTCAGTGCAGACATTACAGCACCTCCGGCGCAAGCGAGATGATCTTCATGTAATTCTTCGCACGCAGTTCGCGCACCACTGGGCCAAAAATACGGGTGCCAATTGGCTCCTCATTCTTGTTGACCAAAACGGCGGCGTTGGTGTCGAACCGGATGGTCGAACCGTCAGCGCGGTGAATGTCCTTGGCGGTGCGGACGATAACGGCGCGGTGCACGTCACCCTTCTTCACCTTGCCGCGCGGTGCAGCTTCCTTGATCGAAACAACGATCACATCGCCAACACCGGCAAAACGACGCTTCGATCCACCAAGCACCTTGATGCACTGAACGCGCTTTGCGCCTGAATTATCGGCGACTTCCAAATTGGATTGCATCTGGATCATGGATTAACCCTCCGCAGTGACGGCAGCAGGTGCTGCCTTATCAAGAACGCGCCATGATTTGAGCTTTGAAATCGGCGCACATTCTTCAATGCGGACGGTTTCGCCTTCTTTGAAGACATTGCCTTCATCATGGGCATGATATTTTTTTGAACGGCGGATGATCTTGCCATAGAGCGGATGTTTCACCTTCCGCTCTACCTTCACTACCACTGTCTTTTCGGTTTTGTCGGAAACGACAACCCCTGTGAGCACGCGCTTTGGCATGTCCCTTATCCTTACTTAGTCGCAGCCGAAGCGGCAGAGCGCTCGGTCTGGAGGGTCTTGATCTGGGCGATCGAGCGACGGACAACGCGAACCCGCGCTGGCTTTTCAAGCTGGTTTGTCGCCGCCTGAAAACGCAGGTTAAACTGCTCGCGCTTCAATTCGCCAAGTTGCTCAACGAGCTGATCGTCGGTCTTGAGTTTAAGGTCAGCAATCTTGGCCATTATACGGCTCCCAAATGTGACGTGTCGCCCAGGCGGGCTACCACTTTGGTTTTAATCGGCAGCTTTTCCATCGCGCGGCTAAACGCAACAGCAGCAAGCGGGCCAGGAACGCCATCAAGTTCAAACAGGATACGGCCTGGCTTGACACGGGCTACCCAGAATTCTGGTGAGCCCTTACCCTTACCCATGCGGACTTCGGCTGGCTTTGATGACACTGGCACATCAGGGAAAATGCGGATCCACAACCGGCCTTGACGGCGGATGTGACGCGTAATCGCACGACGTGCGGCTTCGATCTGGCGCGCGGTGATCCGGTCTGGCTCCATGGCCTTCAGGCCGTAAGAACCAAAGTTCAGATCGGTGCCACCTTTGGCGTCGCCCTTGATCCGGCCCTTAAAGGCCTTGCGGAATTTTGTGCGCTTTGGCTGCAACATGTCTAATATTCCCTATCAGCGACGGTCAGACTGCGGACGGACGCCAGAAGTCTGTGCTTCCATCATCAGCCGGTCTGTTGCCATTGGATCATGACCAAGGATTTCACCCTTGAAAATCCAAACCTTGATCCCGCAAATGCCATAAGCGGTCAGCGCTTCGGCTTCGGCATAATCGACATTTGCGCGCAGCGTGTGAAGCGGAACGCGGCCTTCGCGGTACCATTCCGAACGTGCGATTTCAGCGCCACCAAGACGACCAGCGCAGGTGATACGAATACCCTCTGCACCCAGACGAAGTGCCGACTGAACCGCACGCTTCATCGCGCGACGGAAAGCGATACGACGCTCAAGCTGATCAGCGATGCCCTGCGCCACAAGCTTTGAGTCAATCTCGGGCTTACGGATCTCGACAATGTTCAATGAAACATCCGAAGATGTCATCTTGGCAATCGCCTTGCGCAGCTTTTCAATGTCGCCGCCCTTTTTGCCAATGATAACACCGGGGCGCGCAGCATAAATTGAAATGCGGCAAAGCTTGGCAGGGCGTTCAATCACAACTTTCGAGATTGCGGCCTGTGGCAGCGTCTTCAGCACGAACTTGCGGATATTGAGATCCTCAAGCAGCAAACGGCCATAATCTTGGCCTTCGGCATACCAGCGGCTGTCCCAAGTGCGGTTGATCTGGAGGCGCAGGCCAATTGGATTTGATTTTTGACCCATGGTTTATGCTTCCTCTTGAACTTCGCGGACGACAACGCGGAGGCGGCTGAACGACTTAACGATGCGGCTTGAACGGCCACGCGCGCGGGTCGCAAAACGCTTCATCGAGATTGATTTGCCGACGCTTGCTTCCGCAACGATCAGCGCATCAACATCAAGGTTGTGATTGTTTTCCGCGTTAGCGATAGCCGAAGCCAGCACCTTCTTCGCGTCAAGCGCCATACCGCGCTTTGAGAAGGTCAGGATGTTGAGCGCGTCGCTTGCCTTGCGGCCACGAATGAGCGCTGCAACAAGGTTGAGCTTTTGCGCCGAACCACGGATCGTGGTTGCAACTGCAAGCGCTTCCTTATCGCCGACCTTACGGGGGGATGCAGATTTAGACATCAGCGCTTGCCCTTCTTATCAGCAGCGTGACCGGGGAAATAACGCGTAGGCGCAAATTCACCGAGCTTCATGCCGACCATATCCTCGTTCACCGAAACGGGAACGAATTTGCGGCCATTGTAAACATTGAACGTAAGCCCAACGAATTGCGGCAGGATCGTCGAACGACGCGACCATGTTTTGATCGGCGCACGCGAATTGGCGTCCTGCGCGGTTTCTGCTTTCTTGAGCAGGTGAAGGTCAACAAACGGACCTTTCCAGACGGAACGAGCCATGACTACCTCTTCTTCTTCGCGTGACGTGACCGGATGATCATCTTGTCAGTCGATTTGTTCGAACGGGTACGAGCACCCTTGGTCGGCTTGCCCCACGGCGTCACTGGGTGACGACCGCCTGACGTCCGGCCTTCACCACCGCCGTGCGGGTGATCGACCGGGTTCTTGGCAACACCGCGTGTCAGCGGACGGATGCCCTTCCAACGGTTACGGCCAGCCTTGGCAAGATTGGTGTTGGCGTTGTCAGGGTTTGAAACCGCACCCACCGTCGCCATGCAATCGCCGTGGATGTAGCGCTGCTCGCCTGAATTGAGACGAACAATCACCATCCCGCGATCACGACCGACAACCTGAACATAAGTCCCTGCTGAACGGGCGATCTGGCCACCCTTGCCGGGCTTCATTTCGACGTTGTGAACGATCGTGCCAACGGGTGCCTGGCCGATTTCCATCGCATTGCCGGGCTTCACGTCGGTTTTCTTGCCAGCAACAATCTTGTCACCAGGAGCCAGACGCTGCGGCGCAATGATATACGCCTGCTCACCGTCGGGATAGGAAACCAGCGCGATGAACGCGGTGCGGTTTGGATCATATTCCAGCCGCTCAACGGTTGCCTCAACGTCCCATTTGCGACGCTTGAAATCGATGAAACGGTAACGCTGCTTATGACCACCGGCGATGCCGCGTGATGTGACATGGCCCTTATTGTTGCGACCACCCGTCTTGCGCTTGCCTTCGGTCAGCGCCTTTACGGGCTTTCCTTTGTGCAGGCTTGAACGGTCAACCAGAATCAAGCCACGACGGGCCGGGCTGGTTGGGTTATAATGCTTGAGTGCCATGAGCCTTAAATCCCCGTGGTCACGTCAATCGACTGGCCTTCAGCCAGACGGACGATTGCTTTTTTGAAGTCAGACTTGGTGTAGGGCTTGCCCTTCCACTTTTTGGTCTTGCCCTTCTGGACGATGGTGTTGACGCTCAAAACCTTGACATCAAACAGCGCTTCAACAGCGGCTTTGATCTCAGGCTTTGTCGAGTCATTGGCAACACGGAAGACAACCGCGTTATGCTCGCTTGCCATCGTTGCCTTTTCGGTGATGTGCGGGCCGCGAACCACGTCATAATGACGCAGCGTTGGCTTGGCTTTTTCAGTTT
The DNA here is from genome assembly GCA_038042405.1 of Pseudomonadota bacterium. Taxonomy (GTDB): domain Bacteria; phylum Pseudomonadota; class Alphaproteobacteria; order Sphingomonadales; family Sphingomonadaceae; genus Aquisediminimonas. The sequence continues at coordinate 4,532 of JBBTEI010000121.1, read as the reverse complement.
TAGCCATTGAACCGTGCCTCCAGCTTTTCAACTGCTGCACGGGTCAAAACCAGTGTTTCAGCTTTCAAAATGTCATACACATTCGCGCCAACCGCTGGCATCACGTTGATGCCGTAGAGGTTCGCCGAAGCGAGCGCGAAGCTGTTGTCAACCATATCGCCGTCAATCACGAGTGCGGTTTTGCCGAACCCGAGCTTGGCAAGGCTTGCAACCAAGGTCTTGGTCTTGCCTTCAGCGACTGCGAGATTGTCCATCACAACGATCCGGCCAGCTGCCGCCTTTGATGACAATGCCATCTTGAGGCCGAGCGCGCGGATCTTCTTGTTGAGCGACGGGTTAAAATCACGAAGGCGAGCACCATGGGCTTTACCACCACCAATGAAATTTGGTGCGCGACGGTTGCCGTGACGGGCGGTACCGCCACCCTTCTGGTTGCCAAACTTCTTGCCGGTGCGGGCCACGTCAGCGCGTTCACGCGTTGGACGGGCAGTCGCACGACGCTTTTCAAGCTGCCATGTGACGACGCGGTGAAGAATGTCGGCGCGGGCTTCGATCCCGAAAACGTCATCAGCGAGCTCAATATCGCCAGACTTTTTCGCGTCGAGGGTTTGAACGGTAAGTTTCATGTTCAGCCCTCCTGGGTTTCTGCTGCAGTCGTTTCGACGACTTCAGCGGGGGTTTCTGCGGGTGCATCGACCGGAGCCAACGCTGCCGATTTGATGCTTGCGGGATAAGGCGCATCGCTGTGGCGCGCGACCTTTACACTGTCCTTGACTTGAAGCCATGTGCCCTTTGATCCGGGAACGCTGCCCTTCACGAAAAGAAGCCCACGCTCGACATCGGTCGAAACGATTTCAAGGCACTGCTGGGTGCGCTGACGGTCGCCCATGTGGCCGGCCATCTTCTTACCCTTGAATACTTTGCCGGGATCCTGACGCTGCCCGGTTGAACCGAGCGAACGGTGAGAAACCGAAACACCGTGGGTTGCGCGAAGGCCCCCAAAGTTCCAGCGCTTCATACCGCCCTGAAAGCCCTTGCCCTGCGTATGACCGCTAACGTCAACAAGCTGCCCTGCAACGAAATGATCGGCAGAGATGGTCGCGCCGACATCAACCATCGCATCTTCCGATACGCGGAATTCGACGAGACGGGCCTTAGGCTCCACTTCGGCTTTGCCGAAATGGCCACGCTCAGGCTTGGTCAGATTTTTGGCCTTGGCCGTTCCGGCACCGAGCTGGAGCGCGACATAACCGTCACGCGCTTCGGTGCGCTGCGAAACAACCTGGCAATTTTCTAGCGAAAGAACGGTAACAGGCACATGGCGCCCATCTTCCTTAAACAGGCGAGTCATGCCCATCTTCTTCGCGATCACGCCAGTACGCATGATCTATTCTCCTCAAAACAGAGGCACCCCGGAACCATTTCCGAGATGCGTGAAGCCCTAAATATGAAACATCGCCCCGTTCGGGCTGGCGCTCATGTCTGATCAAAAATCAGACAAAAACTGAACGGGGGACGCAGGCCACAGCAACGACGAATCGCTTGCGCTGTGCGGTATCCCTTAATGAGTGTCGCCGTTAAGCGAGTTTGATCTCAACATCAACCCCTGCGGCCAAATCTAGCTTCATCAAAGCATCAACGGTTTGTGGGGTTGGCTGAATAATATCGAGAAGGCGCTTGTACGTGCGGACTTCAAACTGTTCACGCGATTTTTTATCAACGTGTGGCCCACGGTTAACCGTGAACTTTTCAATCTTCGTCGGCAGTGGAATCGGGCCACGGATCGAAGCGCCTGTGCGCTTTGCAGTATCGGCGATATCACCCGTTGCCTGATCAAGTACCCGATGATCAAAAGCCTTGAGGCGGATGCGAATATTTTGCGTTTCCATGTCCATTACCAATACGAAAGAGCCACGCCCGAATTTACGGGCCTTTTAGAAACGGCAATCGCCCGATCCTTTTTGAGAAGGATCGGGCGATGCCGATGCGGATATTAGTTCGAGATCGAGGCGACGACGCCTGAACCCACGGTACGACCGCCTTCGCGGATCGAGAAACGCAGGCCCTGCTCCATCGCGATTGGCGCGATGAGCTTGACGCCGAGCTGTACGTTATCACCAGGCATCACCATTTCGGTGCCTTCTGGCAGAACGACTTCACCGGTCACGTCGGTTGTGCGGAAGTAGAATTGCGGACGATAGTTCGCAAAGAATGGCGTGTGACGGCCACCTTCATCCTTCGACAGCACATAAACTTCCGAAGTGAAATCGGTGTGCGGCTTGATCGAGCCGGGCTTGCAAAGCACTTGGCCACGCTCAACTTCTTCACGGCCAACGCCGCGAATAAGCGCACCGATGTTATCGCCAGCCTGGCCCTGATCGAGCAACTTGCGGAACATTTCAACGCCGGTCACGACGGTCTTCTTGGTGTCCTTGAGGCCGACGATTTCGACTTCTTCACCAACCTTGACGACGCCTTGTTCAACGCGGCCGGTCACAACCGTACCACGACCCGAGATCGAGAACACGTCTTCGATTGGCATCAGGAATGCGAGATCAAGCGGACGCGCAGGCTGCGGGATCCAGCTATCAACAGCGGCCATCAGCTTGAGCACGGCTTCGCGGCCAAGTTCAGCATTGCTGTCGTTGAGTGCGCATGTTGCCGAACCTTGAATGACGGGAATGTTGTCGCCGTCAAAGTCGTACTTCGAAAGAAGCTCACGGATTTCCATTTCGACGAGCTCGAGAATTTCAGCATCGTCAACCAGATCGCACTTGTTCATGAACACGACGAGCTGTGGAACGCCAACCTGACGCGCAAGCAGGATGTGCTCGCGGGTCTGTGGCATTGGGCCGTCAGTTGCCGAAACAACGAGGATGCCACCGTCCATCTGCGCCGCACCCGTGATCATGTTCTTCACATAGTCAGCATGGCCCGGGCAATCGACGTGCGCATAGTGGCGGTCAGCGGTTTCATATTCGACGTGTGCGGTCGAAATGGTGATGCCGCGTGCGCGTTCTTCAGGCGCTTTGTCGATGTTGTCATATGACGTGAAGGTTGCGCCGCCGGTTTCGGCCAGCACCTTCGTGATCGCTGCGGTCAGCGATGTCTTACCATGATCGACGTGCCCGATGGTGCCGATGTTGCAGTGCGGTTTTGTCCGCTCAAACTTTGCCTTTGCCATTGTCTTTCACCTTCTTGTTCAAATTCTGATTCGTGCACGTAAGCCCGATGCGGACGCGCCCATAACGACTAATTTTGGATTACGCCAGCTTTGCCTTCACTTCTTCGGCAACATTTGATGGCACTTCGTCATAATGCGAGAAATGCATCGAATATTGCGCACGGCCTTGCGTGAACGAACGAAGCTGATTCACATAGCCAAACATGTTGGCCAGTGGCACCATTGCCTCAACCGTTTGCGCGTTACCGCGTGTGTCGGTGCCCTGAATTTGGCCGCGACGTGAGTTCATGTCGCCGATGACATCACCCAGATAATCCTCTGGCGTAACCACTTCGACCTTCATCACCGGCTCAAGCAGAGTGATCCCTGCCTTTTGCGCAGCTTCACGCATTGCGGCACGGCCAGCAATTTCAAACGCCAGTGCCGAGGAGTCAACATCATGGTACGCGCCGTCATACAGCGTGATCACAAAATCGATGATCGGGAAGCCGATCAGCGAGCCCGTGGCCGCCGTTTCGCGCATACCCTTTTCAACGCTTGGGATATATTCCTTGGGAATATTCCCGCCCTTGACTTCATCATTGAAAATGATGCCCGAGCCACGCTCACCGGGTTCAACGGTGAACTTGACGCGACCGAACTGACCCGAACCACCCGACTGTTTCTTGTGGGTATAGTCAATATCGACTTTTTTCTTGAGATATTCGCGGTAGGCGACCTGCGGCGCGCCGACATTGGCTTCAACCTTGAATTCGCGCTTCATGCGGTCAACAAGGATTTCAAGGTGAAGCTCACCCATCCCCTTGATGATCGTCTGGCCCGATTCATGGTCGGACGTAACGCGGAACGACGGATCTTCGCGCGCAAGACGGTTGAGCGCAACGCCCATCTTTTCCTGATCGGCCTTGGTCTTGGGTTCAACCGCAACTTCGATAACCGGATCGGGAAATTCCATCCGCTCAAGGATGATCGGCGCGTTAAGTGCGCAGAGCGTTTCCCCGGTAGTGGTATCCTTAAGGCCTGCAAGCGCCACAATATCGCCCGCATAAGCGACCTGAATGTCTTCGCGGTCATTGGCGTGCATCAGCAGCATCCGTCCGACCTTTTCCTTCTTGTCCTTGACCGAATTCATCACGATCGACGCGGTATCGAGCTTGCCCGAATAAATGCGCGCAAAGGTCAGCGTACCAACGAAGGGATCGTTCATGATCTTGAAGGCAAGTGCCGAGAACGGCGCATCATCCGAAGGCGCACGCGTTTCAACCGTCTCACCGTCAAGCTTCAGGCCTTCAACCGGCGGAATATCAAGCGGCGAAGGCAGATAATCCACCACGCCGTCAAGCAGTGG